>NZ_JAKSYN010000122.1:0-9572 GCF_022829565.1 Methylobacterium sp. J-001 | reverse complement strand
CCAGCCGCGTGGGGCGGCCGATGGGCGTGAGACGCGCGCGCGCCCGGTCGTGTGGCAGCGGACCAACCTCGGGCTACCAGTAGAGGGCGTCTGTGGAGGCGGAGATCAGGTGGCGCACGACTGCGCGGGGGGCGGCCTCGTTCAGGGCGCTGGTCTGGACCGTGTTGGCGAGGTAGTAGCCGAGCGGGTCGGCCACCGAGTCCGGCACGCCGATCCGGGCGGCGAAGTGGCCCAGCGCGTCTATGCGGAGCAGCAGGATGTCCTGGGTGACGAGCGTCTGGTCGGCGCCGTCGCCGACCAGCAGCTTGACCCCCGCCGGCACGGCCCAGTCGAACCCGGTGGACAGGTCGTCCAGCCCCACGCTCTCCTCGTGGCCGGCATCCAGCAGCGCCAGAACCATGTGGCTGCCGATATACCCGGCCCCGCCCGTCACCAGAACTGCCATGTCGTCCGCTCCCTTACGAATCCGCGCTCATCTGTCCGACCGCCTATACAGAGCAATGACGCGGCTCGACCATCGGCATTTCTGAAAGTGAAAGGCCATGACGCCAGGATCATGACGGCCTGCACCTGACGGCCTCGTGAATCGGCCCGGCTCCGCCGCGCACATCCGACCGACCAGTTCCCGCCAGGCGTCGCGCGGATCGGAAACGGCAACGTGGACGCCTGCCGGGACAAGGCCGACAACCCGCACGCCACGCAAGTGTTTGACAGCGCCATCGGGATGCAGCACCGGCCCTCCGAGTGCGTAGTTTGCACCCATGCGACCGTTGTGCCGGTCCCCTGGCGCCCTCGATCATGCCCGCAAGCTGAACGTCGGCCGGGGTGGAGGTCTGCGCATCCGGGAGTCGGTGAACGGGACTTGTGATGCCGACCTTGCGTGCGTTGCACCAAAGAAACGGCGCTCTCACGCCAGTCGTCCCTAGATCGACACTATACGAACTCACACCGAGACTGGTTGGATGACAGCATCGTCCTATCTCCCGTTGCACCAATGTTGAAGTTAATCCGCATGGCTACATTGCATAGCCGCATAATATGAACGCGAGTTAGACTGTTATTGGCCGTATAGCCGAGCTTGTAAAAGGGTCAATAATTTGTTAGAAATCGCAATTAATAAGCTATTAACTATCCCGTCGCCATCTCGATCCAGAAAGTGAATCCATGTTGCGCGAGGCCGGCTCCCCAGTTTCACACCTCGCCTCTGCGCCGCACCATAGGGTTGAGATGTCGAACGTGGCCGATCAGATTGCCGGTCAGGTGAGCGAGGCGGCCGAGGCTGTTGCGGAGGCCGTGCTGCCGGAGACGCCGTCCGTGGCGCGGGGGCTTCGGCTCGACTGGGCGGCCAAGCGCGGGCTCGACATCGGGGTGGCGGCCACCGCGCTGTTCCTGCTGCTGCCGCTGATGCTGGTGATCGCCGTGCTGGTGTGGGCCGGCGACCGCAAGGCGCCGATCTTCCGGCACATGCGGCTCGGCCGGGACGGACGCAGCTTCGGCTGCTTGAAGTTCCGCTCAATGGTCACGGACGGCGAGGGCGTGCTGGCTGCGCATCTGGCCGCCAGCCCGCGGGCCCGGGCCGAATGGGCCGCCACGCACAAGCTTTCCGACGACCCGCGCATCACCGCCATCGGCCAAGTGCTGCGCAAGACCTCGCTGGACGAGCTGCCGCAGCTGTGGAACGTCCTGCGCGGCGAGATGAGCCTGGTCGGGCCGCGCCCGATCGTGCAGGCCGAGGTCGCCCGCTACGGCCGGGCGTTCTCGACCTGCTTTGCCGTGCCGCCCGGCGTCACCGGCCTGTGGCAGGTCTCGGGCCGATCGGACACCAGCTACGCGGAGCGAGTAGCCCTCGACCTGGATTACGCCAGCCGCTGGAGCCTGCGCCGGGACATCGCGATCATGCTGCGCACCGTCCCGGCCGTGCTCGCTCAGCGCGGCAGCAAGTAACGCGAGCGTGCCCCGGCCCGCTCGTGCTGCGCGCGGCCGCGCTCTTCAAAGCGCGCATTCTGGGAGCCGGGGTGCGGCGACCGGATTGCCGACGGGATCACGATGAAGGGCCTGCTGCCGATCGCGCTGCTCGGAGTGGGTCTCGGACGGTTCGGCTCGGTCTGAGCCCTACCTGTGTTCCTGCCGGTGTTGGCGGCCGAGCTGGCCTACGGGTTCCACATCCACCACCTGAGCGCGGGTGGCAGCCTGCGGCGTGTCGCGGCGCTGCTGGTCTACGGGCAGCTCGACTTCCTGCTCGGCGCCCTTCTGCGGCCGCTCCCGGGCGAACGGTGTGGTGCCGAGTTCGGCTTGGTCAACGGATTGCTAACCGAGGGGGCCGCGCTCGTGTCTGCGGTGGAGGGGGTTCAGTCTTGGACGAGAACGATCCGCACTGGGACGCCGACCCGCTATGGTACGACCGTGCCGAGCCGGAGGCGCTGCCGGGCCGGCTGCTGAACGGGCTGCGTATCTGGTCCTGCTGCTGGCCGGGATGGCGGGCGTGATGCGGCTGTACCGGCTCCCGAACGCCCTGTGGTGCCGGGCTGCCGACCAAATTAGACACAGAACAACCCAGCCGCGTCTTTCCTGAAACAAATTATTTCTTTAAGGGTTTCGTACTTAGGTGATAGGATCACGTCACTGGGCTTCCAAGTGGCTGGAACTGAGATGAGGCGCGGCTGCTTTGATCCATCATTTGGGCTGTCCGCAGCAAGCTTTGCTGAAGAATTAGATCGAAGCTGCGGACGCAACCCCCGAATGCTTTCGCGGGTCCGCCTGACCCTTGGTTCGACCCCAGGCAGGCTCCCAGTCAGGTAATGCAGGGCATACGTGGTGGCATCTACCTGATCGTCGTTGCGACCATTCGGAAAAGCCAGCAATTCGCCGAGGTACTCCCCCAGCCACGGCGCATCGGTCGGGAGATGCACCTGACCTGCCTCAAACCGCGCTGATTGTGCCAACAGCCGCGTTTCCTTGTCGTGGCGCGGCTCGACCAGGATCGGTGCCAAGGCCTTGGTCCGACGCAGGTCCTGCAGCAGTGCATGCCCGAGTTGTGTTTTTTCGATCAACGTGACATTCGCATCCCAGCGCTTGCTCAGCGCCACAACCTCCCGACGCAACTCCCAAAACTCCCATCGCCCTCGGACCACGTCGAGGAGATAGTAATCCAGCCCCGCCGCACCCCAGACCGTGCCCACCGACCAATCGCTCGACTCGGACAGCGTCGAGGCGGTATCCCAGGAGGCCACGATCCGATCGAAACGGCTAGGGGGCATGTCGTACCTGCGCAGCCACGAGCGCTGGATCACGTTACCACCAATAGGCGCAGGGTCCTGCTGGTACTGCGCCTGGAAGGTCAGCGAGCCCTGGGCGCGCCGCATCTGCTCCAATATCACCATCGGCTCGCGCTCGACGTGCAACAACTCACCGACCCGGCGCCGGTACACGTCCCCGGGCACGTTACTGAGTCGGTGACAGGTATCCTCTATCGCGATCGCGGGCAGTGACACCATCTCCCAGTCATCTCGTTCTAGGACATGGCCGACGAGGTCGTCGACGTGAAGTCGCTGCATCACGATGACAATGGCACCGCGGCGCTTGTCGTTCAGGCGCGTGAGCAAGGTGTTGTCGAACGCTTCGTTGACCCGCCGACGCTCGGCCTTTGAGAACGCGTCCACCGCTTTGATCGGATCATCGATCACGATGAGATCGGCGCCGCGTCCGAGCACCGCCCCACCCATACCAGCCGCGAACACCGAGCCGCGCAACGTCGTCGTCAGTTCGAGGTCGCGGGGCCTGGAGCTTGTCAGCCGAAATCCCGAGAACGCCTGGCCAAACCACGGGCTCTGCGCCACTCGGCGTCGATCGAGGCTGAACTTTCGGGCCAGATCCTCGGTATGCGAGATGCAGATCACGCGTCGACCCGGGTCGTGACCCAGCGCGAACATTGGGAAGGCGACGCTGGCGATGATCGACTTGCCCGAACGCGGTGGGACGTTGATGATCAACCGGCGCACCTCACCGCACAGCACCCGCTCGAGCGCCCAGCACAGATGGTCATAGTGCCAATTCGGCGCGAACGCTGTTCCTGGCTCGAGCGTCGCAAAGGCCTGCTCTACGAAGGTAGCCAAGGTGGTACGTAGCGCAACCGACATCATCTCGGCGGTTATGTTCACGACGTATGCTCCGAATCCCACCCTGGCCCCGGATTGTCGTTGTCGCTGGCAGCCGACTTGTCTCCACCCACCGGTGAGTGTTCGGCGAGGATCTGACGCCGCATCCGGGCATAGTGATTCTTGTACACAGCTTCATTTTGCGCCGGGTCTGCGCCCATCTCGCCGGCGACAGCACCAGCCTCATGGACCGCGACCAGCTTGAAAATCTCTTTGCCGATGCGCGGGTCTGCCATTGCCTTGTGGCACATCGAGCAAAATAACGCCTCGCCGCATGACATCTCCACCCGCCTACCGTCCCGATTAAGCTGGACTGTCTCATTCAACACGCGCTTCATCATCGCCAAGAAGGGCTCCGCCAGCTTGCGGGGCCGCCCCCTTGAGTTACCGGACTGCCCCTTGGAAAAACGGCCTCCGCCAGCATGGATACGCTGTGGCCGTGCAACGCCCTCCCCATTCGCGCAAGATGTCTGCGGCGCGAGATCATTGTCTCGCGTGGCTATATTGTCGTCCGACTCGATTGGCTTATCGGACATCGCGACCTCCTCACGCATCTGAAGCGAAGACCGCGGCCGTCTTCTGGGCCACTGGCTCATGCACCCGCCGCTCAGCCTGCTCCGCGAAGGAGAGTCTCGTACCCGCATGGCGCGCGGGCGCCCGCGTCAGGATTTCCATCCGCCGGACGGCGACGTCGACGAAGACCGGGTTAAGTTCGATCCCGTACCCAATCCGGCCGGTGCGATGGGCTGCCAGCAGGGTCGTGCCTGAGCCGCAGAACGGGTCGAGGATGAGGCCGCCGCGGTGCGACGTATCGAGCAATGCGTCTGCGATGAGGCCAACCGGTTTCACGGTAGGTGCAGGGCCAGCGCCTCCTCCCGCCCATGCCCGAACCCGTTCAGCCCGGACGCTGACCAAATCGTGGTGCGGTTACGTCCGTGGCGGCCCAACGCGATATTGTTGATGTGCCGCTCTGAGCCGTACTTCATCACCAGCACGAACTCGGCTTGCTGACGGTAAAGTGAGCCCATACCACCCAAGCCTTTGTCCCAGACGCATGTCGTAAGTTGAGTCAGGCCAGCATCCCGCGCGGCGGTCATCAACGTAAGCATTCCGTGAGCGTTGATGAACATCTCGACGATCGCGCCATCGGCGAGATGCGGGAGCATCACGCTTAGGAAGCCTTTGAAGAAAACGGTGGCCTCGGCCTCACCCATGCCGGAGCCCTCGACGAACTCTCCGTGCCTGCCGCTGACGTAACCGCGAATGCAACATCCATAAGGTGGATCCGTCGCGACCTTCTGGACGCGCTGGCCGGCGAGCACGGCGGCGTAGCTCTCACCAGCACGAGCATTTCCGCAGAGCAGTCGATGACCGCCGGCGAAGTCCCAGATATCGCCGAGGCGCGAGACAACGGACACCGGCACCTGTGGAAGGGCGTCGGCCGGGTCTGTGCCGTCGATGCAAGACGACGTCAGCGCGAGATCGATCTCCGGCAAATCGAACCCGCTGAACGCGACGAGGTCAGGCTCGACCGCGAGCAGGTGCGCGAACTCGCACGCGAGGGCTTCGGGGTCCCAGGTACTGCTCTCGGCGATCCGATTGAGCGAGAGGCGAAGAGCCCTCACTTCGTCGCCGGTGAGATGGTCGATGACGATCGTGGGCACGGTCGTGTGTTTGAGCCGCCGACAGGCCTCGTAGATCGCGTGACCGTCGATAATATCCCCAGACGCGGTGACGAGAAGCGCCACGCAGCACCCGAACTGCTCAATGTTGCCGGCGAGGCGTTCGACTTGTCCTTTGCCACGCCTGCGAAGCGGCCGGTCGAGCGACTGGATGTCGCCGATCGGCCGATGCGTGATGCTGATGTCACGCGGTAACACGCTCGCCCCCGTGGGAGCGCTGACGCGCGATACTGAAGCAGGGGATGTTGCCAAGCTGCGCTGGCGAATACGGCTTGGAGTTGCGACGGACATAATGAAATTTAGCTCCGCGACGGACGAGACGTTCGGCAGACAGAACACGAACTTCATCTGGCTCCAGAGCGATCCGAAGCAGGAGGAAGTCGATTTCAGATCTGCCAATTCTCGCGCACGGTGCGGGCGGAGCCTGACTGCCTGAGCCTCCCGCCGCGCGGGAGGCCATGTCGATGTGAGAAGACCGCCTCAGCTCACCGTTGCGGTAGCAGCTGAACGAATGCCTCACAGTCCAAAGAAAGTAGGACTGCCTATTGGATAAGGCCGCTGCCGCCCAAGGTCAACCCGCCGGTCGCACAGCTAGTTGCATAGAAATCATGGCGGCCGCGCGCCGCCCCGTCCGGCTGACGCTTGGTAGTGCCACCTAGTGCACTGACGCGGACTGAGGATTCACGGTGCACGTTACGTGTGTGAGTCTGGGGTATGGCCCAGACCGTCTGCGTGCTCCTCGACGCCGCCGTCCGTCCACAGTTCACTGCGATCGCCGAGGATCGATTCCGCCCCCTCAAGCAAATCCTACGGGCCGGGATCATTCTGCTCTCGGCGGAGCGTCTGAACGTGCAGGACCTGACCCGGCGGACCGGCGTCAGTCGGCCCGCACTCTGGCGATGTCAGCACCGCTACGGTGAGGACGGCAGTAGGGCCTCCTGTGCGACAAGACCCTTCCCGCCCGGCATCCGGCCTGATCATCCCACACGGACGGTAGTGAAGGTGCTCGCGGTGACCTGTTCGGAGCCGCCCGACGCGGTGACTCATTGGACCGGGCACGCCGTCGCCACGCGGATCGGGATCTCGCTCCTCTTCGTTCGCCGGATCTGGCAGGCACACCGCCTGCAACCGCATCGGGTCCGCACCTTCAAGCGCTCGCACGACCCAGCCTTGGTCGAGAAGGTCGAGGACGGGCCCCCAACGAACCTGTTCGATGGGGGCCCGTGTGGTGAGTCTTTATATAGACCCGCCCCCATGCTGTCATGCTCTCCAGTGACGATCCTTCGACTAGCCCAGGATGAGGAGAGCCAGATCCCGGCCCTGGAACGAACCTGCCCCGACCGGCCCTCGGACTTGGACATCCCGCAGCCCAGATCCACGACTACACCCGCCACGGCACCACGACCCTGTTCGCGGCCCTCAACGTCTTAGACGGTACTGTGCTCGGTCGCTGCATGCAGCGCCATCGCCATGGCCAGTTCATCCGCTTCCTCACCGCCGTCGAAGCTGCCGTGCCGGCGGGCAAGCTCGTCCACGTGATCCTAGACAACGACGCCGCTCACAGGCACCAAAGGTCCGCACCTAACTCCTCCGCCATCCGCGATGGACCTTCCACTTCACCCCGACCTCGGCCTCATGGGTCGACGTTGTCGAGGGCTTCTTTTCCGCCCCCACGCGCTGCCGCCTGCAACGCGGGACCTTCGCTGGCATCGTCGACCTGCAGGCCGCAATCAAGCGCTACATCGCCAAGTACAACCAAAGCCCCCGCACTTCCATCTGGACCAAACCGGACGCCGCCATCTTTGACGCGCTCTACTGAGCCCCTGAACCATCCGTCCGAATCAGTGCACTAGCGAGATCGCTTGTCCAATCGCTCGCCGGTATCCCGGCGGATGACGCCGCCGCCAATCAGGCGCTTGAACGGGCTGGCTTTACTGCCGGGCAATGGACGCCGGTTCGGGTCGGCGATGCCCATGTGCCGATCGCGCATCCGGCGCACCCGCGCGATCACGCCGACATCCATCACCGTCTTGGCGGCATGACATGGCCGGCACAGCACCTGGCAGTTCTCGAGGGAGGCATCATCGGCCAACGCCACCGGGACAATGTGATCGTAGTGGAAGCGCCCGACCTGCAAAGCACAAGGACAACGGCCGCTGTCCGCGAGTACGCCCTCGCATCGCCCCTCCGCGCGGGCGATGGCGGCACGGAGCACCGCCTTGCTAAACTCGCGCCGGCGCATCACACCCCCCCATGGTCGCGGATAAAGCCGGCCCGCCGAGGTCGGCCGCGATCGCGGCGCGTTCAGCCCGAGTTCCGGCCAAACGGTAGGCGTGCAGTTCACGCGCTCCAAGCGTCGCGCAGGCGGCCAGCCAGCCGAGAAAACCAGGATCCCCTGCGTCGCAGGCTCGAGCAGCGACAATCGAAGCCTGGCCTTGGGCATTACGGACAACAGCGAGGACGACCGCGGCATCGTCAGCGACCAAATCGACGGTCTCGAGCGGCTGGATCACGACGACATAGCGCCGACTCGAAGATCCGCGCCACGCGCTCATCGAGATGAAGCACACGCCGCGCAGCCCCGCGCTGGTGCGCAGACGTTCTTCGCGAACCGCCGAACGGACGGTGCGATCAGATTTTAACTCGCGCAAAGGGGCGGCCCAGGAGATGTTGCGGTTCGACATGCTCGCACTCACGTCCGCGGTGCGGCAAACGATGCGACGGGCAGGCTCGCCGTCGAGCAAGGGCACTGCGGCGGCGCCGGATGTCCGACATGGGCAACGGAGGAAAGGATGATCTGAATGAAAAATGGGGCTTGCATAGCGCGCCTCGGGCTCGTGACGGGACTAGCCCCGCCACTGCCTTGGCCCCGCACACGCCCAATGGACTTGCGGGGTAACGCGATCCTTCGGATACCTTCGCCCACTCGCGGGAAGTGCGCTTCGACTCACGGCAGCTAGCTGCCTCGTGACGTGACTATTCACGCTCCAATCGTTCATGCAGTCCAGTCGAATATGCTCTTTGCCAGCATCAAATCAGGCGGCGATCACTCAGATGCTCTCTCCAAGCGCACGGAATTACCGTTTTGTGAACAAAATTTTCGGACGACGCACTCAAAAGAGCTCAATCAGATAAACGGCATAACCGACAATATAAAAGGCGATTTATAACAATCGTCGGTGATCGCAATAGTTAGAACCACACACGCAAATAGTGGGCCATGAAATCCCAAATTCGATAGATGGGGCGATTTCAGACTTGGCAGAACAAGTCGATGATGTCGACGCAGGAGGCGACGATCCGATCGTAGAAACGGTTTGTCCAGTCTTAATTAATTGACGCTCTCATCCTAGTGCACAGATGCAGACGAACGCACCAAGAGCGAAGAGCTAACCCACTGCGTTACATTGATAATCAAGTGCGCGCTGTGCACCATTTGTGCGCGTCAGTGCACTAGTGGCGCAAATTTAACGCTTTATGCCCCCGCTTCGAGGCTTGCATGATGCGATTTGTGTCAGCGGTTCCGGTAAAAGGCTTCGGGGCGCCGCTGTTCTCGGTAATGAAGCGCTTAGAGCTGTTGTCGTTTAGGTTGGGGAGCTCGACCTGGAGGAGCGCCTCGCCACCGTGCGGGCCTCGGCCGAGGAGATGATCAAGCCCTCCCTCTACGGGCAGGCCATCATCATCCTCGTCTACGTGCCGCTCCTCACCTTCACCGGGGTCGAGGGCAAGATGTTCG
>NZ_JAKSYN010000116.1:0-50252 GCF_022829565.1 Methylobacterium sp. J-001 | reverse complement strand
TCCCATTCCCGGCCTTCCTGGTCTGGGATTACTATCAGAACCGGTAGGCACAACTTCCGAGCGGCGGCAATAATTGTGCGAACCTGGTTCGACGCGCTGCCAAATCCCTTCCACCGTCATTGCGAGCGCAGCGAGGAAGGCCAAGACAGCAGGCGATCTCCGAACGTAGCGTTTCTTTGGGTCGCTTCGCTGCGCTCGCGTTGACGGCGCGGGACGCGCCATCGAACCAAAGCCCTTCTCGCGTGGCGGCCGCGATCGAGCCGCCAACAGCCTCTACCCCCAATGGTCCGGTTGTGCCGCGCGTTCGCCCGCGGCATCCGCCATGGCACGGACAGGATCGGCTCCGAACCACGCGAACGCCACACAAGCGTGTCCGTGGCGAGACTTGATCGCGTGCGGGGCTGCCCCCACAGTGGCTGCGACGGAGCCCGCCTGTCGGCGGTTCCACAGTGAGATCAGGCTAGAGCGACCGATGGCCGCCCGCGACGACAACGAGAATAAAATACAGCCGCTGGCACGGCCCGGGATTTATCTCGGTCGGATGGTGATCTTCCTGATCCTGGTGGGCTTCCTGGCGTTCATCCTGTTCAGGCAGATCACCCCGGCCTTCCTGGCCAATCCCGGCCTCAACGGATTGATTCTCGGGGTGCTCCTGATCGCGGTGCTGATCGCCTTCGGGCAGGTCATGCGGCTGTTCCGCGAGGTCAGCTACGTCAATGCGGTGGCGACCGGGGCGCAGGCCAGGAAGCCGCCGACGCTGCTGGCGCCGATGGTGCCGATGATCGCGGCCCGGAAGACCGGGGTGTTGCTGCCCGGCACCTCCGGCTACCTCGATACGATCGCGGCGCGCCTCGACGAGGGTCGCGAGATGCTGCGCTACATCGCCGGCATCCTGATCCTGCTCGGCCTGCTCGGCACCTTCTGGGGCCTGATCGACACCCTCTCGGCCGTGGGCGGGGTAATCAAGGGCATGCGCGGCGGCGGCGATGCCGGGGTGATGTTCGACGAGCTGAAATCCGGGCTGGCGGTCCCGCTCTCCGGGATCGGCCTCGCCTTCTCGGCCTCGCTGTTCGGCCTCGCCTCCTCGCTGATCACCGGCTTCCTGGAATTGCAGGCCGGCCAGGCTCATGCCCGGTTCCACAACGAATTGCAGGATTGGCTGCTCTCCGGCCAGGCGGTGGCCGAGCCCGCAGCAGCGGGCGCGATCCGGCCCGCCGCCGCCGGTTCCCAGGACCTCAAGGAGGCGATCGAGCGTTTGACCGCCATCGTCTCCGAAGGCGGTGGCGGCCGGGCGGCGACGCTGGCCATGACCAACCTCGCCGAGGGCATCCAGGGCCTCGTTCAGCACATGCGCGCGGAGCAGCAGATGATCCGCGACTGGGTCGAGGCCCAGGCGAGCCGCGAGCGTGAACTCAAGCAGGTGCTCGACCGGCTGGGCCGGGAGCGCGTGTAGTGGCCTCGACCGCGGCCCGGTCCCGGCGCCCCCTCAACGTTTGGCCCGGCTATGTCGACGCGCTGGCGACGCTGCTGCTGGCGGTGGTGTTCCTGCTCACCGTCTTCGTGGTCGGACAGTTCTTCCTGTCGCAGGAGCTAACCGGGCGGGACGCCACGCTGGTCAAGCTCAACCGCCAGATCGCCGACCTCACCGACCTGCTGGCCCTGGAGCGCTCGAACCGCCGCAACCAGGAGGACGAGGTGCGCAGCCTTCGCACGACGCTGGCCGGCGTCGAGGCCGAGCGTGACCAGGCCAAGTCCCAGGCCGAGGCCGCGACCGTCAGCCAGGGCGCCGCGGGCGCCCTCGACAAGCAGATCGAGGCCGAGCGGGGCGCGACCAAGCGGGCCCTGTCCCAGGTCGACCTGCTGAACGATCAGATCAGCGCCATGCGTCGCCAACTCGCGGCGCTCGAGGATGCGCTCGCCGCCTCCGAGACCCGCGATCGCGAATCGCAAGTCCGCATCGCCGAGCTCGGCAGCCGGCTGAACGTCGCTTTGGCCCAGAAAGTCCAGGAACTGGCCCGCTACCGCTCGGACTTCTTCGGGCGCCTGCGCCAGATCCTCGGCAACCGCCCGGACATCCGCGTGGTCGGCGACCGCTTCATGTTGCAATCCGAGGTGCTGTTCCCCGGCGGCTCGGCGACGCTGAAGCCCGAGGCCGGCCCCGAGCTCGATCGGATCGCCGGGGCCATCGCCGATCTCGCCAAGCAGATCCCGGCGGACCTGCCCTGGGTTCTGCGGGTCGACGGCCACACCGACGCGCGGCCGATCAACACCGCGCAGTTCCCCTCGAACTGGGCGCTCTCGGCCGCCCGGGCCATCGCGGTGGTGCAGTACCTCGCCGGCAAGGGCATCCCGGCTCAGCACCTCCTGGCCGGCGCCTTCGGTGAGTTCCAGCCCCTCGATGCCGGCACCACCGAAGATGCCTACGCGCGGAACCGGCGGATCGAGATGAAGCTCACCGAGCGGTAGCGGCTGGCCGTCCGAACCCCCGGGCTGCGCGAAAGGTCGCGATTCGGCAGTCTGATCGACGGGTTCGCTGAATCTAATCTCCCGGCCCGACCTGCCGCTACCGAAGCGCGCCGTATGGGACGTCGCCGGGACACGATCAAGGATCGTATTGACTCCTGAGCCTCCATGTTTGATAGACATTTAGTAATGATAACTGGTCACTTTGTATCTTAAAGGTCGCCTGTATTTGTCGATGGACACCAAATTCAGCGTTTTGGTGGTTATGGCCACCTTCAACGGTGGGCGATTTATCTCTGAGCAACTCGACAGCATCGCCAGGCAAACGCATCTCCCCGCCGAGTTGATCGTCTCCGATGACACGTCGACCGACGACACGATTGAGATCGTCAAAGGCTTTGCGAAAACGGCCCCGTTCCCGGTCAAGATCATCGAGAACGAGACGCGACTCGGGTACGGCGGCAATTTCCTGAGCGCGACGAAACAGGCCACAGGCGCGTATCTGTCGTTTTGCGATCAGGACGATATCTGGCTTCCCAACAAACTCGAAGTGTCGCTGAGAACGATCGAGGCGTTCGACGCCGATCTCTATGTGCATGGCGCAACAATCGTCGACGCAACGGGCGCGGCAGCGGGACGATTCACGCAAGGCGTTCGGACGAGGTCCGTTCTGGGCCCGCTGACGCTCCCACCGTGGGGCGTCTTTTACGGGTTCTCGATGGTATTCCGACGCGACGTCTTCGATCTGTTCGACGCGGACGACCGTGGTGGACACACGTTCGAGTGGCACGGATCCCTGTCACACGACTTATGGATTTATTTTCTCGCGTCCAGTCTCGGGCGAATCGTTGTCGATCCGCAGCCTTTGGTTCTCTATCGCCGCCATGATAAAAACGAGACCCCTGATCTGAAGGCGCATTTACTCCATAAAATTTCGAAGTATTTGGGTGTGGCCGCCCATAAGAATCTCCGGCGCGATGCCGTGGCGGCGCACCGTTCGAAAATCCTGATGGACCTCGCCGCATCGGATTCCCCATCGCGACTGCGCGATCAGGCCAGGGCGGCGTCCTCATACTGGAATGCGATCGCGCAGTTCGAGGCGGATCGCATCGACATTTATACCCGCGATCGCCCGCTCAGCCGTCTTTCGCGCTGCCTGAAACTCCTACGCCAAGGCGGGTATCGAGCGTATCGCCGAGGCGGTCTGAGCTGGCGATTGCTTGTGAAGGATTTGATGTTCGGCGTACTTCGAATGGGGCGACGGGTGGCGAATAATTGATGGCCGGCAAAAAAATACATCACAATGCAATGTACAATCTGGCCGGCAGCATTGCGCCGATCGTCATCGCCTTCCTAACGGTCCCGATTTACATCAAACTGGTCGGTGAGGCGCGATATGGCCTGATCTCGCTGATCTGGCTGGCCTTCGGTTATTTCGGGGTATTCGATCTCGGGTTGTCACGGGCGACGGCCTATCGATTGTCGTCCTTGACCGATCAGCCGCTGGCTGTGAGAACCAGCGTCTTCTACACCGCCTGCGGGTTGAACCTGGGGTTGGGGCTGCTCTCGGCGATGTGTTTCTACGTCGTGTCGTCAGCGTCGGCCGCGCACTTCGCCGACTCTCTGGAGTTGCAGAGCGAGATCGTGCGGTCCCTGCCATGGGTCGCGTTGTTCTTCCCTGTCGGCCTGTTGGGCGGAGTCTTCGCCGGGTGCCTTCAATCCCAGGAGATGTTCCTGGAATTGAACGTGCAGCAGTCGGTCGGGTCGATCGTCCTGCAAACCCTGCCGCTGCTGTTCTTCTATTACGGCGATCACGATCTCCCATCGGCCATCCTGGGGGCCGTCATAGCCAGGGCCCTCAACGTCTGCTGGCTCGGCTTAGTCTGCGTGAAGTGGATGTATCCGGCTGGGCGGCCGGTCTTTCGGTCGGCTTATATCAGAGGCTTGTTCCGCTATGGCGGATGGATCACGATCTCGGATATGATTTCGCCGATCCTGAATGGCCTCGATCAGATGATCATCGGCGCGACGCTCGGACCGAAGGCGACGGCGTATTATTCCGTTCCCTTCAGCATGGCCTCGAAGGTTCTGATCATCCCGGCATCGTTGAATCGGGCCGTGTTTCCCAGACTGGCGGTGCTCGATACGAGCAATGCGCGACGTGTCAGTGAAAAGTCCCTTGAGATCATAGCGGGCCTCATGGCGCTGACTTGCGCACCCGCCATCATCCTGGCGCAGCCGGCGTTGGCGTTCTGGATCAACGCCGAATTCGCGAGCCACGCGCATCTGGCCGCATCGATCCTGCTTGTCGGGATGTGGATCAACAGCATCGGCTACATCCCCTGGACGCTCTTGCAAGCCAGGGGACGCCCCGACACGGTCGCGAAGATTCATGCCTTGGAGCTGTTGCCGTTCGTCGGCCTCCTCCTGGCCCTGATTTCCCTGTTCGGCCTCGCCGGAGCGGCGGTGGCGTGGTGCGCACGCGTTCTGATGGACCTGCTGTTGCAAACGCGGTTCAGCGAGATGAAGCTGTCCGACTTGAAGGTGACCGGCGTTCCCGCGCTTGTGGTCGCCATGTCCTTCGTCGCGACTTTTGCGAGCATGGGCCTACTGACGAGTCTTGCCGTGGCAATTCTACCGGTGCTCGTAATGGCAGTCTGGCTTTTGAAGACAACCGATATCACGGGCTATATCGGCCTCGATATGAGTCGATTTCAGCGTAAGTAACGGATGCCTCGTCGTCGGTTCGCGGCGACCGGGGCGTGCTACCGCCCGGCCAGCGTCTCCTTGTAGGCGAACACCCCCGGTGTGCCGCCGGTCATCAGGAACAGCACCGACGAGCCGGACGGGTAGAGCCCGGCGCGCACGTCATGCAGCAGGCCCGCGAAGGCCTTGCCGCTGTAGACGGGGTCGAGCAGCTTCCCCTCTGTCCGGGCCATCAGCCGGACCGCCTCCAGCATGCCCTCCGTAGGGATGCCGTAGCCAGGGCCGCGATGGCGCCCATCGAGGTTGATGTCCTGCAGCGACACCCGGCGCTCCGCGCCGATCAGGGCCAGGGTGGCGTTGGCCTTCTCCAGCACCTCGGCGCGGGCGCGGCCCTCCTCGGCGAGCACGGCAAAGGATTTGGCGAGCACCGGATCGATGTCCATCGCGGCGAGGCCCGCGACGAGGCCCGCATGGGTGCCGGCGCTGCCATTGGCGGTGACGATCTGCGTGAAGGTGACGTTCATCGCCTCCGCTTGGGTCAGGATCTCGGAGGCGGCATTGGCGTAGCCGAGGCAGCCGGTCGGGCTCGATCCGCCGGAGGGGAAGACGTAGGCGCGGCGGCCCTCCGCCTTCACCTCTGCCGCCCGGGCCTCCGCAGCCGCCAGCGAGTCGGCCTCGCCCGGAAGCTCGTGGACTGTGGCGCCGAACACGTCGTCGAGCAGGCGGTTGCCGTTCCCCGTGTAGTCCGGGTCCTGGCGGGGCACGCTCCGGGTGAGGAACAGTTCGCAGGCCAGGCCCGCCTGCGCGGAGGCCGCAGCGGTGAGTCGGGCGTGGTTCGATTGAATCGCGCCGACGGTGATCGCGGTGTCGGCGCCCTCGGCCTTGGCGGCGCCGAGCAGGTATTCGAGCTTGCGCAGCTTGTTGCCGCCGAGCCCGATCCCGGCGACGTCGTCCCGCTTCACGAAGATCCGCACGCCGTTCAGGGACGCGCCGAGATGGCGCATCAGCCCGTCCAGAGGCTCGATCGGGGTCGGCTGCGCGAGGAACGGCAGGCGCGGGAAGCGGGCGAGGTCGAGGTGGGTCATCCCGAGTTTTTACACCGCGCTGTCGCTCCTGTCCCGGTTCCGGGCGACGGATAGACACCTTCCGTCGCCGAACCTTACACACCCAAGTCCGAACATCACTCGGCGGCGGGGATGCGTTCGCCGCGTGTCCGAAGTCCCTTGCCGCGGGCGGTCTCGTCCAGGGCGTCGGTGAATTGTAGGCTGGCGAGCTGAGCGTAGAGCGCGCCCTGAGCGAGCAGGCTCTCGTGGGTGCCGGTCTCGACGATGCGGCCGTCGTCGAGGACCAGGATGCGGTCGGCGGCCCGGATCGTGGCCAGCCGGTGGGCGATGACCAGGGTGGTGCGGCCGCGCATCAAGGTGTCGAGGGCAGCCTGGACGGCGCGCTCGGATTCCGCGTCGAGGGCCGAGGTCGCCTCGTCGAGAAGCAGGATCGGCGAATCCTTGAGGATCGCCCGGGCGATGGCGATGCGCTGGCGCTGGCCGCCGGAAAGGGTCACGCCCCGCTCGCCGACCTGGGTGTCGTAGCCCTGGGGCAGGGCGGTGACGAAGGTGTGTGCATTCGCCAGTTCGGCAGCGCGCCGGACATCGGCCTCGCCGGCCTCGGGACGGCCGTAGCGGATATTCTCGGAGACGGTCCCGGAGAACACCACCGGATCCTGCGGGACCAGGGCGATGCGGGCGCGCAGGGCCTCCGGATCGACCTGCGCGATGTCGGTGCCGTCGACGAGCACGCGGCCGCCCTGCGGATCGTAGAAGCGCAGGAGCAGCTGCAGCACCGTCGACTTGCCGGCCCCCGAAGGCCCGACGATGGCGATGCGCTCGCCGGGGGCGGCGGCGAAGGTCAGCCCGTCGAGGGCGGCGTGGCCGGGTCGGGTCGGGTAGGCGAAGCGCACAGCCTCGAAGTTGACGGCGCCGCGCGCCGGCTCGGGCAGCGGCAGGGCCGGGGAGGGCGTGCGGATCGCCGGCTCGGCCGCAAGGATCTCGGTAAGCCGCTCGGCCGCACCGGCCGACATGGCGAGGTCGCCGTAGACCTCGGAGAGCTGGCCGAGCGCACCGGCGCCGAACACCGCGTAGAGCACGAATTGCGAGAGTTCGCCGCCGGTCATCGTGTGGTTGAGGACGCCCTGTGCGCCATACCACATCACCCCGACCACCGAGGCCGAGATCAGGAAGATCGCAACGCCCGTGAGCAGAGCCCGGGCCCGGATCGAATCCCGGGCGGCGCCATAGGCCTCCTCGGACGCGGCGGCGAATTTGGCGGCCGTGGTGCCCGAGCGTCCGAAGGCCTGCATGGTCCGCACGGCCCCGACCGCCTCGGCGGCGTAGGCCGAGGCATCGGCCAGCCGGTCCTGGGCGGCCCGGGAGCGCCGCCGCACGCCGCGGCCGGAGACGATCAGCGGGAACACGATGACGGGAATCGCCGCCAGCACCATCACGGAGAGGCGCGGGCTGGTGATCACCATCATGGCGGTCGCGCCCACGAACAGAAACAGGTTGCGCAGCAGGATCGAGATCGAGACGCCGAAGGCCGCCTTGATCTGCGTCGCGTCGGCGGTGAGTCGGGAGACGATCTCGCCGGATTGCGAACGGTCGAAGAAGGCGGGATCGAGGATCGTCAGGCGTGCGAAGACGGCGCTGCGCAGATCCGCCACCACCCGCTCGCCGAGGGTGACGACCGTATAGACCCGGGCCGCGCTCGACAGGGCGAAGGCCGCCACGACGCCCAGCAGGGCCAGGAAATAGGCGTCGATGACGTTCGCGCCGTCGGTCGTGAAGCCGTGGTCGATCACCCGCCGCATGGCGATCGGGACCACCAGGGTCGAGCCCGAGGCGCAGATCAGGGCGAGGATACCGGCGGCGATCCGCCCGCGGTAGCGCAGGGCGAAGGGCAGGAGTGGCCGGAGCGCGCTCAGCGGCGCCTTGGGCCGGCCGGCCGCGGCCGCTTTCGTCTTACGGGCCATCACGCCTCACGCGTCTCTTCC
Organism: Methylobacterium sp. J-001; assembly: GCF_022829565.1. Taxonomy (NCBI): domain Bacteria; kingdom Pseudomonadati; phylum Pseudomonadota; class Alphaproteobacteria; order Hyphomicrobiales; family Methylobacteriaceae; genus Methylobacterium; species Methylobacterium sp. J-001. Next base: position 42,037 of record NZ_JAKSYN010000116.1, on the reverse strand, counting down.
CACCCGGTCCATAGCGCTTGTTCCCGGAGAGAGGCTGCGATATACGCCGCCCCTCATCCGATTGCGCGTGTTCAATGGCCGCGGGCCGCCACCACGGTCGGCTTGGACGTGCCGTTGCCACGAACCCACGGTTCGGTGCAACCGCTGACACCTTCCGCATTCCGGGCCGGGCGGCGCCTCCTGCGCTCCCCGCCGGCGTGCCAGAACAGGAACGACAGGTCATGGCGAAGGACGCGGCCGCAAAGGCCAAGGGGACCGAGCACCCCGACTACCACTTCATCAAGGTCGTGATGACGGACGGCACGGAGTACCGGACCCGTTCGACCTACGGCAAGGAGGGTGACACCCTCAACCTCGACATCGATCCGCTCACGCACCCGGCCTGGACCGGCGGCGAGCAGAAGATGCTCGATCGCGGTGGCCGCGTCTCGCGCTTCAACTCGCGGTTCGGCAACCTCGGCAAGCGCTGAGCCCGGGCGGCTCGCGCCGGTACGAATCAGGACGGGCGGCTCCTCGCGGGGCCGCCCGTTTTTTTATGCGCGCGGGGGCTTGGTTCAGCACCGGCGATGGTTTTTCCAGTGGGAATGGCGTCGCAAAGTTTCGGGCCAGTCAGTGAGGCCGATCTCGTTCGACGCGTTCCGAGGGAATTTTCTTCCGCGTCGGCATATCGAGACCCTTCTGGCTGGCAGGCTTGATCTCCCCGGCCACTTTTCCGGCCAAGCCGCGCCGTCGTAGGGTCCCCGGCGTCGATGATCCGCCCGGCCAACGACCATCAGCGACGCCCGATCCCTCGGATCCGGTCGCTGCCGTCGGTCCCGGCCGGATCGCGGCGCGCCATCTGTCCGTGACGCAACGAAACCCAAACCCATCAACGCACGCGCTCGAACGCTGCGAGCGTCGTATTCGGGATCGTCTTTCATGAAACGCTGGTTGTTGTCCGCCCTCGCCATCCTACTGACCTTCGCGGCTCCGGCCATCGCGGCCGAGAAGATCAAGGTCGGCATCATGAGCGATTCCGAGGACGTCTGGGCGACGGTGAAGACGATCGCCGCCAAGGACGGGCTCGACCTCGATCTGGTGGTCTTCTCCGACTATCTCCTGCCGAACGCCGCCCTGGATGCCGGGGACCTCCAGGCCAACGCTTTCCAGCACAAGCCTTTCCTGGAGGAACAGATCAAGGCCAAGGGCTACAAGATCGTGGCGGTGGGCGACACGATCGTCTCGCCGATCGGCCTCTATTCCCGGCGGGTGAAGGCCGTGGGCGATCTGAAGACCGGCGCGTCAATCGGCATCCCGAACGACCCGTCCAACGGTGGCCGGGCCCTGCTGCTGCTCCAGGCTCAGAAGCTGATTACGCTCAAGGACGGCGTCGGCATCCTGCCCTCCGTGCTCGACGTGATCGACAACCCGAAGAAGCTGCAGTTCCGCGAGATCGACGCCGCCCAATTGCCGCGCAGCCTCGACGACCTCGACGCCGCCATCATCAATACGAACTATGCGGTCGGCGCCGGGCTGAAGCCGGGTCAGGATTCCATCGCGATCGAGTCGTCGGTCAACAACCCGTACAACAACTTCATCGCGGTGCGGGAGACGGACAGGAACGCTCCCTGGGTTCCCAAGCTCGTCCACGCCTACCAGAACGACACGATCCGGGCCTACATCACCGCGAAGCGGCCGGGGGAATTGCCGGCCTTCTGAAGCATCGCGCGCGGTCGGGCTTGAAGGCTTCGACCGCGCAGAAGCCCTCACCCTTCACGGAACCGGAACGCCATGCGGAGCAGCCCCTGCTGGGCCGCCACCGGGCTCTCCACCGGCATCGGCGTCGGGCGGTCGTCGGTGATCAGGGAATCCAGATGCAGGATGCGGGCGTGCAGGCGCCGCGCCCGCAGGATCAGCTGCTGAAGCCGCACCGGCAGCAGGGAGAAATCGGCTTGCTTGGGTGGCTCGGTGCTGCCGAGCTTGACCCGGTGCTTTTCCTGAAGCGCCTCCGCCGGGGTCATCTCGCCTTCGGAGACCGCGCGCTGCACCAGGAGCCAGGATGCGATCTGCATCAACAGCGTCGTGAGGCGCATGCTCTCGGCTGCGTAGCTCAGCGTGGCATCGCGCGACACCAGCCGCGACTCGTCCCGGCCCTCGCCATCGAGATAGGCCGCCGTCTCCTCCACGAGCAGCATGCCGTCGCGGAACAGCGTCTTGAACGCCTCGGAATTGACGTAGGTCTTGCCGAAATCGACCCAGTCCCGATCGTCTCGGAACGTGACATCGAAGCCGTTCATGCTGCCTCTCCTGTGCCGCCGACGGGCCTAGCCGTCCCGGACCGGGACATTCCGGCCATGGCTCTCGGACGACGCCGCAATCCTAGCGCCGAACCGCGGCGGCATCAGGGTTAGACCTTTCTTAACCTTAATGAGCCGGCCGATTGTAGAGATATGGCAGGCGTGGCCCTGCGCAAGCATTCGAAAGGAGATCTGGACGCCGGCGAATACGTGCTGCCTGCGGTCAGGCCTGGAAATGCCCGTGTGCAAGTCCAGCGTCCCGTGAACAGCGGGGTGAGAGCGCGCGATATTCAGTTGCGCGGCCTCTTACGAGACACGCGCAACGTGTGACACCGATGGATCTACGAGCCGGACCGGAGGCTAATGCTGGTGCTGATGCTGAGCGCCGCCGCCCGGTGCACTCGCGCCGACCGGCGCTACCGAGAACGTGACCGGCACCGCGCCGGCGCGCTGGAAGGTCAGCGTCCCGGACACGGTGTCGCCGGCCTTCGGGGCACCGGTGAGACCCTCGAACATCAGGTGATAGCCGCCGGGCTTCAGCTCTACGGTCTCGCCGGGCTTGATCGTCAGGCCGCCCGGGACCGGGGCCATCTTCATCACGCCGCCCTCCATCGACATGGAGTGGATCTCGCCGGATTTCGCGAACGGCACCGCGGCGCCGGTGAGCGTGTCCGGGGCCGAGCCGGTGTTGACGATCCGCACGTAGCCGCCCGCGACCTTGGCGCCGTTCGGGGTGGCCCGCAGCCACGGGGTCTCGATCGTGAGGTCGCCGGCCTTGATCGGATCCGCCTGGGCGGCGCCTGCGAACAGGCCGAGGCCGAGGAGGGCCGCGGACAACATCTTCATGGGCATGCTTGCGTCCTGCTTTCTTGAAGTCAGCGGCCCGCGACCGCCGCGGCGGCGCGAGGCACCGGCCGGAGGATCCCGGTCTGGAGCGCCCGGCGGTGGCATCTCTGCCACACAGGGCCTCTGGTGACTGCTGTCGCCGCGCCGCAGCCGGCCGCGACGTGCGTTGGCGCACGCCGATGCCACAATCCGGCCCCTTCGATAGGGAGTCTTAAGCCCATCCCGACACCGTGGCGACCGAGTACACCCGCTCTCGCCATGATCTGACGAACTCCGGACAAGAGCCAGCGACTGATGCGCATCAAGGCAACAAACCGGTTCACCGCCATCCTGGGCGTGGCCGCGCTCGGCACGCTCAGCCTGGGCGCCGCCGAGGCCCGGGACCAGGGCAACTATGCCCAAGCCGAATGGGCGCAGGATTACGCCTCGCCGGCCGGCATGCAGGTGCAGCGCGAGACCGTGCCGATCCTGTCACCCCAGACGGTGTCGGCGACCGAGCAGATGGTCGAGCGCTACCGGGAGATCGTCAATCGCGGCGGCTGGCGCCCGGTCTCCGGCGCCGAGCGCCTGCGCGTCGGCGCCAAGGGCCCGGCGGTGGCCGCGGTGCGCCAACGCCTGATCGTCACCGGCGACCTCGATCCGGCCGCCGGCGGCTCGGGCGTGTACGATTCCTATGTCGCGGCCGGCGTGAAGCGGTTCCAGGCCCGTCACGGCCTCAGCCAGACCGGCGCGATGAGCCTCGCCACCCAGCAGGCGATGAATGTGCCCGCCGACGTGCGGCTGCACCAACTCGAGACCAACGTCGTCCGCCTGCGCTCCTATTCGGGCGATCTCGGCCGGCGCTTCGTGATCATGAACATCCCGGCCGCCCTGGTGGAGACCGTGGAGAACGGCCAAGTCGTCACGCTGCACGCCGCTGGCGTCGGCAAGATCGACCGCCAGTCGCCGATCATGAATACCAAGGCGACGCAGATCAACTTCAACCCGACCTGGACGGTCCCGGCTTCCATCGTGAAGAAGGACCTGATCCCAAAGATGCAGAAGGATCCGAACTACCTCACCGACAACAAGATCCACATCCTGTCGAGCACCGGCGAGGTCTCGCCGCGCTCGATCAACTGGAACTCGGATGAGGGCACGCGCTACACCTACCGGCAGGAATCGGGTGCCGACTTCAACTCGATGGGCATCGTGCGCATCAACATCCCGAACCCCTATGGCGTGTTCATGCACGACACGAACACCAAAGGCGTGTTCGGCGACGATTTCCGCTTCATCTCCTCGGGCTGCGTGCGCGTGCAGAACGTGCGCGAATACATCACCTGGCTCCTGAAGGACACGCCCGGCTGGGGCCGCGAGCAGGTCGAGCAGGCCATTGAGAGCGGCAAGCGCGTCGATGCCAACATCGCGCAGCCGGTGCCGGTCTACTGGACCTACATCACCGCCTGGGCGACCCCGGACGGCCTCGTGCAGTTCCGCGACGACATCTACAAGCGGGACGGCGTGAACGTGCCCTCGACCATCGGGGCGCCGACCCCGGTCGCCAGCGCCGAGCCGCTGCCCCAGACCTTCGAGCCCGGCGACGAAGAGTAAGCGCACCGCGCTTCACGCCTGCGGTTTCGTCCGAGGCCCGTACCCCGCCCGGGGTGCGGGCCTCGCGCGTTCGGGGACCGGTACTGTCATCGGGCGGTCAAACGCCTCTGCTTGGCCTTTGCCGCCGAGCAGGAGCCCCCGATGACGCGCGATTCGATCCCAGCCGCCGGATGCCTCACGCGCCGGGAGACCCTGGCCGGTGCCGCCGCCCTCTCGCTTCTGGTTGGCCGCGCCGAAGCGCAGGAATCCGGCGAGGCCACGGGCATCGTCTACGCCGTCCAGGCGGCGGGCGCTGAGCGCGCGCCGTTGCCCGGCGTGCTGGTCTCCAACGGCCGCGAGGTCGCGCGCACGGATGGCCAGGGACGCTATCGCCTGCCAATGCCCGGCGACGGCACGGTCTTCGTGATCAAGCCGCCGGGCTACGCCCTGCCGCGGGACGCCGACAACGTGCCCCAGCACTCCTACATCCACCAGCCCGGCGGCACGCCCGCGAGCCTGGGCCTGCGCTACAAGGGCCTCGCACCCACCGGACCACTGCCGGCCTCGATCGACTTCACCCTGACCCGGGTGGACGAGCCCGCGGATTTCGACGTGATCCTGTTCACCGATCCGCAGCCCGAGAGCCGGTTCGAGCTCGACCATGTGCGCGACACCGCCGTCGCCCGGGCCATGGCGATCCCGGCGGCCTTCGGCCTGACCACGGGCGACGTGCTGTTCGACGACCTGTCGCTCTACGGCCGCTCCAACCGCATCGTCGGGCGGATCGGGCTGCCCTGGTACAGCCTGCCGGGCAACCACGACCTCAACATGCAGGCCCCGGATGCCCGCTACAGCCGCGAGACCTGGAAGCGCGTGTTCGGGGCGCCGAATTACGCATTCCGGCACGGGCGCGCGCTGTTCGTGATGCTCGACAATGTCGAGTGGATGGGGCCGCCGGTCCCCGTGGGGGCCAACACCTACCGGGGCCATATCGGCGAGCGGACTCTCGCCTTCCTGAAGAACCTCCTGGCCGAGATCCCGCCGGACGACCTGATCGTGCTGGCGACCCACATCCCGCTCGTCACCGATACCGGCGACGACCCGCGCAGCGCGACGATCGACCGGGCGGCGCTCCTCGACGTGTTGGCGGGCCGCAAGGTGCTCAGCCTCGCCGGCCACACCCACACCACCGAGCATCATTATCTGGCGGAGGGGCACCACCACCATGTGATGACCGCCGTGTCCGGCTCCTGGTGGAGCGGGCCGGATACCCGCACCGGCATCCCCTCCGCCGACAGCCGCGACGGCACCCCGAACGGCTTCCACGTGCTCTCGATCCGCGGCACCGCCTACACGACGCGCTTCGTCCCCGCCCAGGGCGAGCCGGACGCGACGATGCGGATTGCTTTCGAGAGCGAGCTGCGCCCCGCCGCTCCGGAGATGGTCCGGGCGAGCCATCCGATGCAGGCGCTGCGGCCGCCGGTCCCGCAGGACGCGCTGGCCTCGACCAATCTCGTGGTCAACGTCTTCGACGGCGGCCCCCGGACGACCCTGACGGTCCGGATCGGGGACCGGGCGCCGGAGCCGCTGGCGCGCACCCGACGCCTCGACCCGTTCGTAACAGAACTCTACGCGCGCTACCCCGAGACCAAGAAGAGCTGGGTCCAGGCGACGCCCTCGACCCATATCTGGACCGCACGTCTGCCCGACGACCTCGTGCCCGGCGCCCATCGGGTAACGATCGACGGGACGGACGAGTACGGACGGTCGATCCGATCCTGCGCGGTGCTGGAAGTCACGGGCGACGGCGCGCGCGGCTGACGGTCAGGCCGTCAGCCGCGCGGATCCTCAGTCCGCGAGCTGCCGGCTGCCGTGGCTGCCTTCCTGAATCTCCTCGACGATCTTGGCGCAGAAGGCGTCTAGGTCTTCCGGGCTGCGGCTGGTGACGATGCCCTGATCGGTCACCACCTCCTTGTCGTGCCAGCGGCCGCCGGCATTGATCACGTCGGTGCGGATCGAGGCGAACGAGGTGAGATCGCGGCCCTTGGCCGCGCCGGCTTCGATCAGGAGCCACGGCGCATGGCAGATCGCAGCGACCACCTTGCCGGAGGTGAGGAAGCTCTTGATCACCGCGAGCGCCTTCGGCTCGAGCCGAAGCTTGTCCGGATTGATCTGTCCGCCCGGCAGGACCAGGGCGTCGTAGGCGGCCGGGTCGACCCGGTCGAGATCGAGGTCGACTGCGACCTCCTTACCCCAATCGGTCTTGTCCCAACCGCGGATCGTGCCCTCGCTCTCGCGCGATTGCGGAGCGGCGACGGTCACGGTGGCGCCGGCCTCGGCGAGCTTGGCCTGCGGCACGGTCAGTTCGCTCTCCTCGAAACCATCGGTGGCGAGGATCAGGATCTTGGCTTGGCGGATATCGGTCATGGCGGGCCTCCTTGAGGGGGTCTCCCCGATCAACCGAAGTCGGTAGCGGCTGTTCCGGGACGCGCGACATGGCAGTCCGGCGCGCGGAACCCATGGAAAGGCGGCCCGTTGATGCGGCATCCCGAAAACCATCAGGAGACCGCCATGGCCAATCCCGGCCTCCCCGAGCCTACGCCCGGCGATCTGCCGCCCCCGCCGCCGTTGCCCGAAGAGGAGCCCGATATCGGGCCGACCGGGCCGCGGACGCCCTATCCGGTGAATGATCCCGGTATCGGCGAGCCGGGCGGCCCAGGCTCCGAGCCGGACGTCTTCCCCGGCGCGCCGACCGATCCGGGCACCCGGATGTGATCAGTGGCCGCCGTGCGAGGTGCGAACGTCGCGCGGGGCACTGAGAATTTCGGAGAGGCTCGTCACCACGTGGCGGGCCTCTTCGTCCGTCAGGCGCAGCTGGAACGGCGGCAGCGCGCCGGCCTGCAGGGCGACGACGGCCTGGCCTTCCTCGTCGGTGCCGACTTCGATCGCCGAGGAGGTGACGTCGAGCATCGCAACCTCCTCGTCGCCCAGGCCCTCGCCGAGGTCCGGTTCGTCGCTGTCGTCGATCGCGGTGAGCAACTGACCGACGGCGCGCACGAGGGCGCGGGCCGCGCGGGCATCCATCACCACCGCCGTCGCCTGATCGTCCTTCTGGAAGGAAAGCTGGATGTTCGCGCCATCCAGCGAGACCGAAATGCCTGCCATGTATCGCCCGGGAGCCACGCGCCTTAACTGTCTGTCCGCGTTCCGTATATGCATCGGAAGTGCCGGAAATCACAGGGGGCGCCGCGCCGTCCCGCCGGCCCCGTTCGACCTGCGACCGAGACGCCGCGTTTAAGATGCCTTGTTGCCGCCGCAGGCAGCGCCTAAATAGAGCTCCGGGGGGCTTTCCCACCGAGACCGGCGCGTTCAAGCGACCAGCGTCTCGCGCCCTGCCACACTGGCCAACCCAGCAAGACCGTGGTGCATCGCGCGGCATTCTCGCCGTGCGCGTGACCTATGGACGAACGAGGTACCCTACGTGAATACCGGCACTGTGAAGTGGTATAACGCGACCAAGGGCTACGGCTTCATCCAGCCTGATGACGGCGGCAAGGACGTGTTCGTTCACATCTCCGCCGTAGAACGGGCCGGGATGCGCAACTTGGTCGAGGGCCAGCGGCTCTCGTACGAGGTCCTGACGGACAAGCGCAGCGGCAAGGACGCCGCGGGCAACCTCCAGGCGGCCTGATCCGCAACCGGGATTGAACCGGCCGCATGACGCGGCTCCCCCTTCCGACGCTTCCACCCGGGCGAGACCGTCCGGGACGCGGGGGCGTCGGAGGCAACCAGCAGAAACGACGCCGGGCGCGCACAGACGTCCGGTCCAGAAAAGAAAAGACACACTTAATAATGATGTTCGAATATACGCGGCGCCGCGGCGTCCGCTCCCCCGTCACCGATGCGCCGACCTTCCGGGTCGGGCGGCTGGCGCGGGCCAAGTCCGCGACTGAGACCGGGGCTGATCTCACCAACCTGATCGATCGGTCCTATAACTATCATTCCCCACGCGAACTGCACTGGCATCTCGCCGAGCGTCTGGGGCTTGCTCCCAACGCGGTGATCATCCGTGAGGCAGCGGCGGCCTGAGGGCCGGCGTCCCGTATGGGGTTTCGCAAACGCTCGTCTCGTATGGAGCCGCGTTCGATGTCAGATCGAGCGCGGCTCTTGCGCGCCGTTGATCTCCCAAGCGGCGCCAAGGCGGAATACGACCTGGGGCTCAGCACATAACCTGCACAGCGGCATCGTCGGCTCTCAGACCGTGCCGCTGCGCGGCGCTTCGCCTGCGAGGTCCCGGATCACCTTCCACCGGCGTTCCGGGTGTCCGGGAAAAAGGCCGCGCGCGTAAACCGAACGGGCGTGCCCTACCGATCCCAGGCTGCCAGGACCGGATCCCGTAGGGCCTCCGGTGTCGCCAGCAGTTCGCCGTGGACCGGATCTGGCCGGTTGTAGGTGGTCGCCCGACCCTTCAGGTCGCAGACCACGCCGCCCGCCTCGCGCAGGATCAGGTCGGCGGCCGCGATGTCCCAGTCGCGGGCATTGCCCGAGATGAGGCCGACATCGACCGAGCCCTCCGCGACCCGGGCGAGCCGCAGGGCCAGCGATGGGATGCGGTCGATCCGCGTGAAATCCACATCGGCGCCCGCGCCGCGCGCCAGGCGGTCGAGCATCGGCTTCGGACCGGTGATGCGTGCACCCGGCAGCGCCTCCTTGGCGTCCACCCGGATCGGCTCGCCGTTCCGGGTCGCGCCGCGACCAAGCACCGCCTCGTAATCCGCGTCGCCCACGGGGGCATGGACGAACCCGATCCGCGGCTGGCCGCCGGCCAGCAGGGCGACTGCGATCGACCAGTCGGGATGGCCGGACAGGAACGCCCGGGTGCCGTCGATCGGGTCGACGATCCAGACGAGGTCGTGGCCGATGCGCGCCGGATCGTCCGCGGTCTCCTCGGACAGCCACGCCGCCCCCGGCACCAGGGCGCTCAGTCGGATCTTCAGGAAGGTGTCGACCGCGACGTCGGCCTCCGTCACCGGAGACCCGCCGGCCTTCGACCAGATCCGCGCGGAGGTCTGGCCGCCGAGCTTGAAATAGGGGCGGGCGATGTCGGCGGCCTCGCGCATGACCGCGCGCAGGTCCGGCATCAGGGCGGATACGGCCGCGTCGGAGATGGGCTCGGGCATTGCGCTCCGCATGGACGGCGTCAGGCCCGGATCGGGCCACATCGGCGCCTCCGCCCGGCTGGTCGGACGTGGAGAGCCGGCTCGGAAGACGATCTGAGATCCCGGAGGGCCAAGCCCACCCGCTCGCTCCCGTTGTAGGGCGCCACCGGCACGGCCACAAGGATCCGCACTCTGCCACCGGGATGGATCGAGACTGACCGATCTTCGCAAGGAAGTGTTGAGCATTCAAGGAAGCATTGAGCATTCCTCAAATGACATCCCCGTCCAGAATCGCTTAACGACGGTGATTAAGCTGTGCGGAGGAGTTCGGGTGCGATTTTGCTTGGCATAACGGACGGCCCGGCGCGGGTCGCCACTTGCTCCAGGGACCCGGACAGATGAACACTTCCTCGTTCACGGACGAACGTCGCGAAGGACTTTCGATGGATGCCCGTGAGGCCGCTGCTTTGGCCGCTTTCGATATCGTCCCGTCGCCGCTCCCGGTGATCGGTCGCATCTCCGGCGCCCGCAAGGCAGCAGGCGTCGCCCTGGCCTACGCAACCGAGGATGCCGAGATCTGCGGCGCCGACCGCTTCAGCCTGATCCTGGTCGACGCGGACGGCGAAGAGCTGCACCGGATCGGCAGCTTCGACGAGGACGACGTGGTCGCCATCTGGCGCGACATCGCCGCCCGGGCCGGGCTGGTGCGGATGATCGTCCGGGAAGACGGCGTGCTGGTGCCGGTGTCCGAGCAGATCGGTCGGCTGATCCTCGGACGCGTGCGCATCCGTCGGCGGCATGCCGGCCTCGGCGCCCGCCGCCCGCGCTTCCTGACCCGTCGCAAGACCGGCCGGCTGCCGGCCCGGCCGCAGATCTTCCGCGGCGAGAACGAGATCATCGCCCGCACCTGAAGGCGCGGTAGGCCCTCAGGTCAGGCTGCGCAGCAGCGCGTCCGCCGAGAGGCCCGCGAACAGGATGAGCCCGGAATCCCGGTTCGCGCGAAACAAAGTCAGCGCCCCGCGCCCGTCGCGCTCCTGCAGCGACCAGACCTGCCAGCCAAGATGCGCGGCAAAGCCCGCGACCCCGATAAAACCCACGAGCCCCGCGCCCGCGCCCCAGGCCGCCAGCGCGATGAACAGCACGGCGAGCGCGTAGCACAGGCCCACGGCGCCCCGGACGTGCCGGCCGAACAGGCGGGCCGAGGAATGGATCCCGGCGATCTCGTCGTCCTCAATGTCCTGGACCGCGTAGATCGTGTCGTAGCCCACCACCCAGCAGATCGTGCCCGCGTAGAGCAGCAGCGCCGGGGCATCGAGGCGGGCGAACACGGCCGCCCAGCCCATCAGCGCGCCCCACGCGAAGGCCAGCCCCAGCACCGCTTGCGGCATCGGCATCACCCGCTTCATGAACGGGTAGATCGCCACGGGCAGCAGGGAGCACAGGCCGACGATCACCGCCTGCTCGTTGAATTGCAGCAGCACCGCGAGGCCGACGAGCAATTGCGCCAGAAGGAACAGGGCCGCGTGGCGCGGCCGGACCTGCCCGGACGGGAGGGGGCGCTGGCGGGTGCGCTCGACCTGGGCGTCGAGGTCGCGATCGGCGATGTCGTTGTAGGTCGAGCCCGCCCCGCGCATCGCCACAGCTCCGATGAGGAACAGCAGGCAGTGCCAGGGATCGGGGAAGGACAGGTCGGCCTTGATCGCCGCCAGGGCGGAGGACCACCAGCACGGCAGGAGCAGGAGCCACCAGCCGATCGGCCGGTCGATGCGGGCGAGCCGCAGATAGGGCCGCCAGGGCCGCGGCGCCGCGCGCTCGACCCAGTGTCCGCGCACCGCGTCGGCCGGACGCCCGTCCTCTGCCGCCGTGCCGCTCATCGGTCGGATCTCCGGTCGTCCCACGCGCAATCCCGCTCTCCGCCATCGCAGAGGGGAGGGACCCGCGCCGGACCCGTGATCCTCTCAGACGATCTTACAACGCGCCCTGTGGCAGCTTGAAGCTGCCGGTCAAGCCCGGGCCGCCGAGCAGGCCGCTGCTGGCGCCGTTCTGCGCCTGTGCGCGGGCCTGCGCTTCCATTTTGGTTGCCTGGGCCGCGACACCGCAGATCTTGGTACGGATACCGCTGACCTTGAGATGGTCGGCCTTGAAGCCTTCGGCGAACGAATCCGGGATCGAGCACCATTCCTTGTTGGCGGTAATCCACTTCATGCCTTCGGCGCCGTTGGACTGGAGCTTGCCGAACAGCGCGCAGGCTTCCTGCGGGGTCATCTTCTTCTTGCTGGTCGAGGCGGCGTTGGCACGGGAAACGAGCGCCTTGCGCTCGGCCAGGGTCTTCTGGATCGTGCCGCATTCCGGCGCCGCGCCCTGCGCGAAGGCCGCCGTGCCGAACAGCAGGCCGCCGACGAGCGCCGCCGCCCCCAGACTCAAGCTCCCGTATGCCATCCTGCGACTCCCTCAGACGCATGCCGGAGACCGCGCACCGCCGGCCCCACTCCGTTCCCTTGGGTTCGCCATAGGAATGTGGCGTCAATCGAGCGGCAAACCGGCGAGGCCATGCTGGGGTGGGGGAAGTGCCAAAAACCGGCCTTCGTAACCTTTTCGCAACACGTTTGCGGGCTGTGCGGCCCCGCGGCCCGCGTTGACAGCGCCACCCGACCGCGCGACCACCCAGCCATGCCGGCCTACGACTTCACCGCCCCGCGCCTCCACGTCGAATCGGATCTCGGCGCCGGCGTGGTCCTGCCGCTCGATCGGGCGCAGGCCAATTACCTCCTCAACGTCCTGCGCCGCGGCCCAGACGATCCCGTTCTGGTGTTCAACGGGCGGGATGGCGAGTGGCGCGCGCACCTCGTTCAGACCGGCCGGAAGGGCGCGGACCTCCACGTCGCCGAGCGCACCCGCGCGCAGACGCCACGCGCCGACCTGCACTACCTGTTCGCACCGCTGAAGAGCGCCCGCCTCGATTACCTCGCCCAGAAGGCGGTCGAGATGGGCGCCGGGACGATCCGCCCGGTCATCACCCGCTACACCCAGGGCGAGCGGATCAACATGGAGCGCCTGCGCGCCAACGCCGTCGAGGCGGCCGAGCAATGCGGCATCCTGGCGATCCCGGATTGTCCCGAGCCGGAGAAGCTCGGCCCGGCGCTGGCGGGTCTCGCCCCCGAGCGGCTGCTGGTGTTCTGCGACGAGGACGCCCCGGTGAGCGATCCGGTCCGGGCGCTGCGCGAGGCCGCCGATCCCGCGGCGGCACCGCCGCTCGCCGTTCTGGTCGGGCCGGAGGGCGGCTTCTCCGAGGACGAGCGGGCGGCAATCCGGGCGCGGCCCAACACGGTCGCCCTGTCCCTCGGGCCGCGCATCCTGCGGGCCGACACCGCCGCGGTGGCGGTGCTGACCCTGGTCCAGGCGGTGCTGGGCGACGCGCGCTGAGGGCGGGGCCTGTCGGAACCATGTGTGCCGGCGCACATGAGAGCGGCCGGCCGCCGGATTGTTCCACGGAAGCAGGGCGAACCGGGGCCCCGGTTCACGGCGCCGCGTTGTCGGTTCCCGGCGCCTCGATTATGTCCCGGGGCGGATGGCCCCCGCGCCGCGCTCCCGGAGCCGGCACGGGTGTCCGTCCGGTCTCCGCTCGCGGGACGGGGTTGAGCCGGACGGACTCGCCGGAGCATTCCGGCGCGCTCCCGTTCCGGGCGTATGGTTCACAGGCACGGGCAGGCAGCGCATGGCGCGCGACAGCAACGACTCCACGCCGCTCACGACGCGCGCCGAGCTGATCGAGTGGTTCGCCGCCGGCGAGAAGCCGCGCGCGCGATTCGCGATCGGGACGGAGCACGAGAAGATCCCGTTCTACCGGGAGAGCCGCGAGCCCGTGCCCTACGAAGGCGAGCGCGGCATCCGCGCCCTGCTGGAGGGGCTGGCCCGCGAGACCGGCTGGGAGCCGATCCTCGACCTCGGCAACATCATCGGCCTCTCGGCCGAGGAGGGCGGGGCGATCTCGATCGAGCCGGGCGGGCAGTTCGAGCTGTCCGGGGCGGCGTTGCCGGATGTCCACGGCACCGCGGCCGAGCTCGCCACGCATCTCACGGCGACGAAGCGTGTGGCCGACGCCCTCGATATCGGCTTCCTGACGCTGGGCATGAGCCCGCGCTGGCGCCGCGACGAGACGCCGGTCATGCCCAAGAGCCGCTACAAGATCATGGCCGGCTACATGCCGAAGGTCGGCTCGCTCGGCCTCGACATGATGCTCCGCACCGCCACGGTGCAGGTCAATCTCGACTTCGCCTCCGAGCCCGACATGGTGCGCAAGATGCGCGCCTCTCTGGCGCTTCAGCCGGTGGCGACGGCCCTGTTCGCCAATTCGCCGTTCACCGACGGGCGACCGAACGGCTTCCTGTCCCGCCGCTCCGAGATCTGGCGCGACACCGATCCCCACCGCACCGGCATGCTGCCCTTCGCGTTCGAATCGGGCTTCGGCTACGAGGCCTATGTCGACTGGCTGCTCGACATGCCGATGTATTTCGTCAAGCGCGGCGACATCTACCATGATGTCTCGGGCGCCTCGTTCCGCGACCTGATGGCCGGTAAGCTGACACAGCTTCCGGGCGAGTACGCCACGGTGGCCGATTGGGCCAACCACGCCTCCACGGCCTTCCCCGAAGTCCGGCTCAAGCGCTTCCTGGAGATGCGCGGTGCCGATGTCGGCGATCCCGGCATGATCGCCGCCCAGGCCGCCTTCTGGGCCGGCCTGCTCTACGACGAAGCGGCGCTCGACGCCGCTCTCGACCTCGTGAAGGGCTGGAGCCCGTCCAACCGCGAGGCCGCCCGGGCCACCGCTCCGCGCCTCGGGCTCGCAACCCCGGTGGCCAACACGACGCTGGGGGCGGTCGCCGCCGAAGCGCTCGCCATCGCCCGCGCCGGCCTGCGTGCCCGGGCGCGCCGCGACACCGAGGGGCGTGACGAGACCCTCTACCTTCAGCCCCTCGAGGCGATCGTCACCGCGGGGCGTACCCGGGCCGACGACCTGCTCGCCGATTACGAGGGCCGCTGGGGCGCCTGCGTCCGCCCGGCCTTCACGGAATGCGTGTTCTGATCCGCGGATCCGGAGTGCCGTGCGGCCGCACACCGTGGCCTGGAACGAAGTGCGATACCTGACGGTTCTCACGCCGATCGTTCAGCGCGTGGAGGAGGTGTCCATGTCCCGCATCACCACATCCGTCGTCGCCGGCGTCTCGGCCTTGGCCATGATCGCCGGTTCGTTCACCGCCGCCGAGGCGGCGCCGCTGCCGGCGCAGAGTGCCGTGCAGGTCGGCGGCCCGAGCACCCAGATCGACACCGTCGGCTGGCGCCGGGGTTATTACGGCGGCTACGGCTACCGCCGCGGCTATGGCGGACGGGTCGCCGGTGCGGTGGCGGCCGGTGCCGCCCTCGGCATCATCGGCGGTGCGCTGGCTGCCAGCGCGGCTCCCCGCTACGGCTATTACGGCGGTGGCGACGGCTATCCGGCCTATGGCTACGGCTACGCCCCGGTCCGCAGCTACGGCTACGCCCCGGTCCGGAGCTACGGCTATCCCGCCTATGGCTACCCGGCCTACGGCTACGACGATTACGGCTGGTAAGGCCGGAAATCCGGACCACCCTGAAAGCTCCCGGCCTCCACGAGATCGGGAGCTTTTGTTTGCCGACCGCCGGATGCCGTCACGGCGAACACGGTCGGCCATCCGCCGCACCTTAAACGTGCGCCACAAGCTTCGAACAAGGCCGACAGGGCTAACCTGCCGCAGGCCACGCTATCGGATCCCTCCGAGGCCGAATCGCCTGACCGAGGAGATCGTCGCCATGATCCGCTTCACCGCCGCTCTCATGGCCGGCATCGCATCCGCCGTGACCGCTTGCGGCGTCTGCTGCGCCGCGGATCTGGGGCCGTATCACGCCCCGCGCGCCGCTCCGGTCGGCCGCCCTTCATTGGGCGCCGGGATCGCCGCCGAGGCGCGGGCCGTCCGGCCGGAATACAGTTATTACGGCGAATACGGCTATCCGGTGCCGTTCGGCTACGGCTATGCCTATGCGCCGACGCCGGGCCGCGACATGGAATACGGGTATTACGGCCCGACCTATTATGTGTTCGCACCCGACACGTATCGCGGACCGCTCCTCGGCTATCACGAGTGGTGAGGGTGCCGGATCGGGAGCCATGGGTTTGTCGGACGCGGACACCAAGCCTGTCGAACTCGATCTCACGGGGCTGAAATGCCCGCTTCCGGTCCTGCTCACCCGCAAGGCCCTGCGCACGCTCGGCGCCGGACGGGTCCTGATGGTCACCTGCACCGATCCGATGGCGCTGATCGACATCCCGAATCTCGTGCGGGAGGAGGGCGCCTGGCTGGATTCGGCCGAGCGGGACGGCAATCGCCTGTGCTTCCGCCTGAGAGCCTCCGCGAAGCCGCCGCATTCCTGAGCGATCCGTTGTGCTCCCAAAGTTGAGGCGGAGACGGCATGGCACCACGGATCGGGGGCTTGCGCCTCGTGCACGAGGGGTGGGCCCGGTACCTCGTGGCCGAGGTGATGCAGGACGACGGCTCGCGCATCACCCGCGAGATGGAAGATCACGGCCGGGCGGTGGCGGTTCTGCCCTATGACCCGGTCCGACGGGTCGCGACCCTGGTCTCGCAGTTCCGGGCGCCGGTGCTCTATTCCGGCGGTCCGCCGAGCCATGTCGAGGTGCCGGCGGGTCTCCTCGATGACGGCGCCCCCGAGGACGAGGTCCGGCGCGAGGCCGCCGAGGAGACGGGGTTGCGCCTCGGCGCCCTCGATCTCGTCGCCAGCGCCTGGACCATGCCGGGCATCTCCACCGAGCGGATGGACCTGTTCCTGGCGGCCTACGCCGAATCCGACCGCATTGGCGCCGGCGGCGGCCTCGCCGCCGAGGGCGAGGCGGTGGCGGTCCACGAGATCCCACTCCTCGAACTGGTGGCGATGACCCAACGCGGCGCGCTCACCGACATGAAGTCGCTGCTTCTGTTATTCGCGCTGCAATTGCGGCAACCGGAGCTGTTTGCTTAGGCTGATTGGGAATAGGGCCACGGCATAAAAGGCGCCTTAGCATCACGGGAGATGCTTCTTACGCTGCCGTCGTAAGCGCAGCGGTCCAGCGATTCCAAGAGGTCTTCGATTTCACGCCGCGCTATGTTGCACGGCTACACCCAAGAGGATGGTCAGGGTGGCGGACAGCGGTCGGAGGTCTTGATCTTTACATGGTCTAAGGATCAACGCGCCTCGCCTGGCACGGTGAACGCAGCGTAAAAACACAGTGCGGCGCCCAATCTCGGCGTGCGGAGTGGCCTAGAGTAGCGTTGCCACGCTCGAGAGGGCGACGCTGGGTGCCCCATCGCACCCGAAACCCTATCGCGTTTATATCGACCGAGCTCTTGGGGCTTACCAGCACCTCGTAACGACCTTCGATGTCGGAAGCCTTGCGCTTCTCAGAGCGTTCCGATCAGCACGAGCAGCATCGTCGTGGCGACGGTGGTGCTGATGAAGCCGCACAGGGCGGCCGCGAAGGACGGGCCGGTGCGGTCGGTGGTGGCAACCTTGAGATCGGACGACAGCAGGGCGGTGGTCATCGGCGCATAACCTTGTCGGCGACGTGCGTCGCTTGTGTCGGGATGATGCTGCAGGGCCTGAACGTACGAGGTGCGCGGGCGCACCCGGTCAGTCGCAGCGATTGATTTTCTTGGCGATGCGAAGGCCGCGCAGCTCGCTGCGGAGATCGATGGCCACCACGCCCTCGCCGCAGCGCTCGAACGCGTCGCGGGCATCGTCGTAGCGGTCGCCGACCTCGTCCAGCGTGTCGCAGACGCGGTCATGATTGCCCAGACGCGCCTCCTGGCGCGCCTGGAAGCGCAGGGCATTGGCCTCGTCGACCTTGCGCTGGGCCTCCAGGCACGCGGGCAAAGCCAGCGCCGAGGAGGTCAGAGCGAGGAGCGAGAAGGCGCCGGCGAACGCCGTCTTGGCGAGGCCGGACGGAAGCAGAGAGGCCGAACGGGCACTCACGGGCTCACTCACGTATAGGTTTCTGGTGCAGCCCCGCGGACGGGGGTGCCGGGTTTCTCGGGGGTGGAGCGTCTCCATCCCCTCTCTGTCCGCTGAAACGGTGAAGCTGCTGTGAAGGTTCCGGCCCGGCTACGCCTTCCGGCGGAGGCGCGAGGTGAGGATTGCTGAGAGACCCACGGGGGCCGGCCCCATCGGATCGACGCCGACATCGTACTGTTTCGGGATCGGCTTCAATTTGCCGTGGCTGTGGCCGTGGAGGTTGAGTGCGCCCTTGCCCATCCCGTTCCAGGTGCGGAACGCGTAGTGGCACAGCACCACCATACGATCCTCGACCAGAAGTTCCGTGTAGTGGCGTACGGAGGCCCAGCCGGGGGCCTGGAGGGTGTCGGGCCCATCGTTGTTGCCGACGATCAGGTGCTTCTCGCCGTTGAGCGCATCGAGGATCTCGCGGATTCGCGCGCCGCTCGGGCCGAGGGCGAAATCGCCGAGGTGCCAGACCGTGTCGTCCGACCCCACCGCACCGTTCCAGGCGGCGATCAAACCGGCATCGTGCGCGTCGAGGTCCGGATAGGGCCGGTGGTCGAAGCGCAGAGCGCGCGGGTCCCCGAAATGGGTGTCTCCCGTGAAGAAGATTGCCACCTGTCCGCCTCACCCACGCAACCCATTCGTTGCGGCCGCAATGTACCGGGGGGCCAGGGGTTCCCGCCACGGCCGCGCAACCACCCGGCGATCGGGCCGCCGAACCATGCTGTGGCTGCGCAGATCTATGGGTCGAACGGTGAGGTGATCCCGGCCGAATAACTCGGATCGTCGTTCCGGATCATGAGAGAACGAGCATCCACGGCAGGATGCTTGGCGATGCCAGATCCTGGTCTGTCTGCGGCTCTGGATTCCCGTGTTCGCCGTGCCGCCCCGGAAAGACCGCATGGACGCTGAGCCGTCCGTGCGATGGCTGGGCTCCGGGAGACATACGGGTCTGATCGGCCATCGTCCGGTCCGTGAAAGGTGGCCGGGGGGAGCAGCGCGGGCGCGTCCGCCTGACGATGCCGGCCTTCGGAATCGCCGCCGCGGCAGCGCTGCTGCCGGGATTCGTCTCGCGGTCGCCGCCGCCCCGCCGGACTGGCTCAACGCGGTGACGAAGCGTTATTGATATCCGGAACGGAGTCCCGCGATGACCGATGCCCCCCGTCTGACCAGTCTCGCCCATGGCGGCGGATGCGGCTGCAAGCTCGATCCGGCGATCCTGCGCCGGCTCCTGTCCGAGCAGCCGGCCGCCGGGCCGTTCGAGCGGCTGCTCGTCGGCAACGAGACCTCCGACGACGCCGCGGTGTGGGAGCTGGACGACGGCACCTGCGTGATCGCCACCACCGACTTCTTCACCCCGATGGTGGACGATCCGGTCGAGTTCGGGCGGATCGCCGCGACCAACGCGATCTCGGACGTCTACGCCATGGGCGGGCGACCGATCTTCGCCCTGGCGATCCTGGGCATGCCGGTGGGCAAGATCGAACCCGATGTGGTCGCCCGGATCCTGCAGGGCGGGGTGGAGAAATGCGCCGAGGCCGGGATTCCCGTGGCCGGCGGCCATTCCATCGACACGCCGGAGCCGATCTACGGGCTCGCGGTGATCGGGACCTGCCGCCGCGAGGCGGTGCGGCGCAACGCCGACGCCCTGGCCGGGGATGCGGTGATCCTCACGAAGCCGTTGGGCGTCGGGGTCTATTCCGCCGCGATCAAGCGGGAGGCTTTGGACGCGGCCGACTACAGCGACTTCGTGGCCACCACCACGCGGCTCAACACGATCGGCATGGCACTCGCGGCCGAGCCGGCCGTCCACGCGCTGACCGATGTGACCGGCTTCGGCATCCTGGGGCACGGGCTCGAGATCGCCCGCGGGGCCGGGCTGACCTTCGTGCTGGAGGCCGGCGCCCTGCCGTTCCTGCCCCGGGCCGAGGCGCTGGTGCAGAAGGGCTTCGTCACCGGCGCCTCCCACCGCAACTGGAACGCCTTCGGGGCCGAAGTCGATCTGCCCGCGGACTATCCCGATTGGCGCCGCCACCTGCTCACCGACCCGCAGACCTCCGGCGGCCTGCTGGTGACCTGCGCTGCAGCCCAAGCCGAGACGGTTCTGGCGCGCATTCGGGATGCCGGGTACGCCGCAGCGACCCGCATCGGCCGAATGGTCGCGGGACCAGCCCGGGTCCGCGTCGACGGGTGATGGCCCGCGGGTCGCGACAGGCAATCTTCACCCTTTGCGGCCAGACTGCCCGCCCCGCCCGACCCGCGAACCGAACTTGACCGACGCCGCACCCTCAGTGCCTGCCCACGGCATCGCCGGCTGGCCGTTCGGACCCGCTGCCCCCGCCGTGGCCCGGCCGGCCGCACTGCCGGATGGTCGCCCGTGGCCGCGGATTCGCATCGTCACCGTGACGGCGGCGGGCGCGGACGCGGCCGGGACCGCCGCCTCGGTCCTGCGCCAGGATTACCCGGAGCTCCGGCACGACCTCGTGCCGCCGGGGATCGGCCGTGCCACCATCGAGACGAGTCTGGCCGAGCCGGGATGGGACGCCCTGCTGTGGCTGCGCGCGGGCGATCTCCTCGCCCCCGGCGCCCTCATCGCCCTCGCCCTCGAAGCGGCGCTCACCGGCGCGGCGGCGGTGGCGGGCCTGCGGGTCCTGTTCGCCAATGCGGTTGTGGGGTTGGACAGTCCGGGGCTCGCGGGCGCGGAGATGCCGGGCGGCGTGCCGTTCACCGGCGGCGAGGTGCTATGGATGCGCGACGCCCTGCGGGGCAGCACCATCCGCGACGCCGATGGCCGCTTGGACGCGTTCGCCGCCTGGTCGGCGCTACCGGATCCCGCCCGTCGGCGCATCGGACGCCCGGTATTGCTGCAGCGGGTCGGCGCGGCGCCGGCGGCGGGGCCCGAAGGCCTGTCGATCGTCTCGCTCACCGGTACCGGCACCCAGGGCGGTGCCGGCGTCGCCCAGAGGCGGCTCGCCGAGGCCCTGGCGCTGGCCGGTCACCGGGTGACGGGGATCGCGCTCAGCGGCCGGCCGGAAGCCGCCGAATGGACCGATGACTTCCCGCGGGCCGAGGCGGCGATCGAGGCCGCCGCGCCCGATCTCGTCCTTGCCGGCAACCTGCACGGCGCAACCCGCAGCCTCGACGTGGTCGGGCGGCTGGCCCGGCACGGCCCGGTCGCTTTGGTTCTGCACGACCTGTTCCCCCTGACCGGCCGGTGCTGCCATCCCCGCGACTGCACCCGGGCCGCCACCGGCTGCGACGCCGCCTGTCCCGGCCCGGACGAGTATCCCCAGCTCGCCCCCGGGCGGATCGCCGGCATGCAGGCCCGCAAGCGCGCCGTGCTGGCCGAACCCGCAGGGCCGTGGCTGCTGGCCAATTCCGACTGGACCCTGGCCCGCGCGCAGGAGCTGGCCCCTTCCGGCACCCCGGCGATAAAAATCCGTCTGGCCTTCCCGACGGCGACCTTCCGCCCCGGCGACCGCGCCGCCCTGCGTCGCCGGCTCGGCCTGCCGGAGGGCGACGTGCTGATCCTGATCTCGGCGGTGATCGTCGACGGCCCCGACAAGGGTTTCTCGGATCTGCGCGCCGCACTCCAGGCCGTGGCGCGGCGGGGGGTCGGTGTCGTGGCGATCGGCCGGCTCGACGATCCGGCCCGGCTCGGTCTGCCGACCCTGTTCGCGCCGGGGCTGATCGCCGACGAGGCGACCCTGGCCGCCTGGTACGGCGCCTGCGATCTCCACGTCACCGCCAGCCGTCACGAGACCCTCGGCCAGACCCCGATCGAGGCCGGGCTGTGCGGCGTGCCGACGCTCGCCTACCGAACCTCCGGGCTCACCTCCGCGGTGATCGACGGGGTGTCCGGCCGCCTGGTCCCGATGAAGCCCGGCGCCCTGGCGCAGGCGCTCGCCGAGCTGGTGGAGGACAATGAGGCCCGGGCACGGCTCGGCGCCTTCGCGCGGATCGCCCTGGAGAGCCGCCACAGTCCCGCCGCCGCCGCCCTGTCGCTCGATGGGGTGTTGCGGGAGCGGGGATTGCTGTCCGGCACCGGGCGCCAGAGCTTCGCGCCCGCGATGCTCGGGCATTTCCCGTTCGCCGCTCGGCTTCAGCCGGGCGCGACCGGCACGGTGCCGGCCGCGTCTCCCCCCCTGGTGAGGCGGCTGCGGCGGGCGAAGCAAATGGTGCTCGGCCGGCGTATGCCCCTGCTCGTGCGCCGCTGCCTCTACCTCGCCGGCACCCTGCGGCGGAGCCGGCCGTGAGACCCGGCACCAAGCGGATCTATCTCGACCAGACCCATCTGCGCGCCCACGTCACCGGGATCGAGCGGATCACCCTCGATCTGTTCGCCCCCGACCGATTGGCGCCCCACGAGGTCCGCCCCGTCACCAGCGGCTCGCTGCCGGCGATGATCGGCCAGCAGCAATTCGGCCTGCCGCTTCGGGCCCTGGCCGACCGGGACGCGCTGTTCCTGTTCCCCGGCTTCCCGCCGGGGCCGCTCTGCGCGGTCGCGGCCGAGCGCTGCCTGCTCTACGTCCACGACACGTTCCTGCTCGACCGGCCGGAGGATCTGAGCCTCAAGAGCCGGCTCTACATGAGTCCGAGCTTCGCGCGGGCGCTCCGCTGGTGTCCGAACCTGTTCGTGAACAGCCGCACCACTGGGCAGGCCGTGCGGGCCGTCTGCGCGCCCAGGGCCCGGGTCGCCCTGCTGCGCCCGTCCGTGCGCGACGCCTTCGGCCTCGGCGACCTGCCGGGGCCGGCTCCCTTCACCCCGGGTGCGCCGTTGCGGCTGCTGGCGATCGGCACGATCGAGCCGCGCAAGGATTACCCGGCCGCCCTCGCGCTGACGGCCGCCCTCAACCGCGCCGGGGTGCCGGCGGAGCTTCACCTGGTCGGGCGGGTCGGATGGGGTCGCCACGCCTTCCTAGACGACCCGCCGCCCTTCCTGCACCGCTACGGCTACCTGTCCGACGCAGAGCTGCGGGCTCTCGCCGGTTCCTGCCACCTCCTCCTCTCGACCTCGAAAGCCGAGGGGCTCGGCCTGCCGCTGCTGGAGGTCCAGCATGGCGGCCTGCCGGTGGTGGCTCCGGACGCCCCCGTGTTCCGCGAAGTGCTGGGCGAGTCCGCCCTTCTGATCGGCCCCGGAGCGCCCGAGTCCGCCGCATCCGCGCTCGTGTCCTGGATCGCGCAGGCCGGTCTGACTCGGGCGGCTGCGGCCAGCCGCCGGAACGTCGCGGACTGGAACGCCGCAGCGTCCGGGGATAGCGAACGCTTCCGGCGCTTCCTGGCGGGGGATGCGGATGCCTACGCGGCACCGGGCGCGACCGTCCGTGCATGAATCCGTTTACGTAGTCCCCAACAAGTTCAGGCCTGTTAGCGCCACAAAAACGTGACAGAGCGTTCTAGTTCCGTATGCGATATCTACAGGGATCCTGCTGCAGGGTCCGGTTCAAGGCGAGAGTACTGGTTCGGTATGTCGATTGCTGCCGTATCGAGGACAACGCCGCCTCCGGCGAGGTCCTGTTCCGGAACGGCACGCAAGTGATCGGAACGGGGACGGGCGCGGGAGGGCGGTGGAGGGCGGCACCGGCCGCTCTCCGACAGGTCAGGGAGCGAGGCGCATGTTCGACTTCTCGACACGCATGAGCGGTGAGCAGCCCGTCCGCATGGTGCTGCCGCAGGTCGAGCCCCATCCGGAGCCCCGGACCGAGGCGCGCGTGATCCTGCGGCGCCTGTGGCGGGGCAGCGGCTTCATCGTGCTGGGTGCCCTGTTCATGGTCGCGGCTGCGGTCGCGCTGCTCGGCCTGATTCCGCCGCGCTACACCTCGTCCATCCAGATCCTGGTCGATCCGAGCGACCTGCGGGTTGTCGAGAACGAGGTGAACGCCCGCCAGCCCCAGGCCGACAGCGGCGTCTCCATCGCCGAAAGCCAGGTGCGGGTGATCCAGTCGGACAACGTCCTGCGCCGGGTCATCGCCAAGCTCCATCTCGACCAGGACGACGAGTTCGTGTTGCCGGACGGCAACAATCCCACGATCGCCTGGATCAAGGGGGCACTCGGCATGGTGCCGCCGGCCGCCAGCCGCGACCCGGTCAACATCGCCCTCGACACGCTGCAGACCAAGCTCAGCGTCCGCCGGGCCGAGCGGACCTTCGTGATCGACGTGTCGGTGCAGTCGCGTGATCCCGAGAAGGCCGCCAAGATCGCCAACGCGATCGGCGACGCCTATTTCGCCGAGGAGGCCGCGGCCCGCACCGACACGGCGCGGCGCGCCTACGACGCGCTGACCGGCAGGCTCGGCAGCCTGAAGCGCGATGTCGAGCAGGCCGAGGGCGAGGTGGTCCGCTACCGCGAGGCCCACAAGCTCGTGGCCTCGAGCGGCCGGCTGCTCACCGACCAGCAGCTCGGCGACCTGAACCAGCAACTCGTCACCGCCTCGATCAAGACCGCGGAGGCGAAGTCGCGCCTGGACCAGGCCCGCAAGATGCGCTCGTCCGACCCGAGCACGGCCCTGCCGGAGATGCTGCAATCCCTGGAGATGCAGGCGCTGCGGCAGCAATACGCCACGCTCTCGCGCAACACCGCCGAGCTCGCCACCCGCCTCGGCGAGCGCCACCCCGCCATGGCCGAGCAATACGCCCAGCAGCGCGACCTCCAGCGCCTGATCCAGCGCGAGAAGGAGCGGATCATCGACACGACCCAGAAGGATTACGACCGGGCGGCGGCCAGCGAGGCGGCGATCCGGACCAATCTCGACCGGGTGAAAACCGAGACCGTCAGCAGCGACCGCGCCTATGTGGGCCTCCGCGAGCTGGAGCGGACGCTGGAGGCCCGCCGGGGCGTCTACGAGGCCTATCTGAAGCGCGCCCGCGAGGCGAGCGAGCAGGAGCGGCTCAACACCACCAACGTCCGGATCATCTCGGTGGCGACGCCGGCCCGCCAGCGCACCTTCCCACCCTCGCCGAAGATCGTGCTGCCGGTCGCCCTGGTGCTCGGCCTGCTGCTCGGCGGCGCCATCGCACTGGTGCTCGGTGCCGACAGCGACCGCCGCCGGTTCCGGCGCGCATCCGTCCGCCCCGGGACCAGCTTCCGGGCCGCCGATGCGTGATGTCGAGGCCCCGGGCCCGGCAGATCCAGAGGCGGCATGGCAAGACCGGGCCGTGGGGGAACCGTCGGCCGCGCCCGCTTGCGCGGTGTCGGACCCAGCCACGACCGTACGGCTGTTCGGCTACAGCTTCCACACCGGCACGGCGGCGGCGATCGTCGCCTCAGTGGCGGCGCGGGACGCGGACGGTCCGCGCACGATCGTCACCGCCAATGTCGACCACATCGTCCAGCTCGCCGAGGATGCGGATTTCCGGGGAGCCTATGGGCGCGCCGCGGCCCGGACCCTCGACGGCATGCCCCTGGTCTGGCTCGCCCGGGCGGCGAGCGGCCGGCCGGCCGAACGGATCACCGGCCACGACCTCTTGGCCTGCATCCTGGCCGACCCGCCGCCCTTCGCCCGCCGGGTGTTCTTCGTCGCCGCCCGCCAGGACGCCGCCGACACGTTGACCACGCGCCTCCAGGCAGCCGGCCTCCCGGACGGTGCGGTGGCGAGCGCGGTGCCGCCCTTCGGCTTCGAGGATGACGAAACCTACGGCCGCGCCCTGGCCGACCGGATCCGCGCCCACGGCACCTCCCTGCTGGTGATGGGCGTCGGCGCGCCGAAATCCGAAATCTGGGTCGATCGCCAGGGCCGGGCACTCGGCAGCCCGGTGGTGTTCTGCGTCGGCGATGCCCTTTCGGTGGCGGCGGGCTACGTGCCCAGGGCCCCGTGGCTGATGCAGCGGCTGGGCCTCGAATGGGTCTTCCGGTTCCTCTGCGCGCCGCGGCGGCTGTTTCGCCGCTATTTCATCGAGTCCTGGCGCTTCATTGGCATCGCCGTGCGGGACCGGGTTTCGGGCTGGCGGGATTGAGGAGACTGGTGCTGCGGCCAAACCACAGGTGGGGTCCCATCCACGCCCTGATTTTGAAGTGCGCGCGAAGCGAGCTTCGATAGAGTTCTCGCGTTGGCCCCTCGATTCCTGAAGCTCTCTTTCGTTGCACACTGCGCTTAGGCTTCAGGATGTGAGGTGGTGGTTGAAAGACCGCTCATTCCGTTTCCGAAGAGTTCGGCAGTTCCGAGAGCGATCGCTCATCGGATCATGGCGCGACCGACCAGAACCGCTGGCGATTGAACAGCATGTCGCGACTGCCGACGGTGGGAGCTTCGGGCGGCTTCACGCAATCGGGCTCGCGCGGCCTGGTGACGGCCGCCAGCGCTGCCACCACGGGCGCCGGCCTCAGCCCCAGCCGCGCCTGGATCTCCGGTTGCCGGGCCGCCGCGATGGTCAGCACGGCCGCGATCAGCGCGCCTGCCACAGTTCCGAGGAAGAAATTCAACATCTCTGGCGCGATCCGGGGGTCGGCTTTCCGCGACCACTGTCCCTGGTCTCTGTCCAACCCGGCGGGATCATGGCGGACCGGATGCTCACGCGGCCTTAACACTTGATCTGCGACAGCTACACGCAAGCCTGCCTGTCCGGCAGGTCCGATGACAGGGCTGGACTGCCTATGAACTACGCCGCCAACGCCTATGCCCGGACATCCCGGTCCGCACTGACGCCGCGCGAAGCCGAATCGGCGGTCCTCATCAAGGCGGCCCAGCAGCTGATCGGCGCCAGCCACGCGCTCGCCAGCGGCGACACCAAGCGGCTCAACGAGGCCCTGTCGTTCAACCAGCGCGTCTGGACCATCCTGGCCACCGAGGCGACTGCCGACGAGAACCCGCTGCCGGCCGATATCAAGCAGGGCATCGGCAACCTGGGCGTGTTCGTGCTGCGCAACTGCGTCGATACGATGATCGAACCGACCCCGGAGAAGATCGCCAACCTCGTGGCGATCAACAACGAGATCGCGGCCGGCCTTCAGGGCAATCCGGGCTGAGGCCGGCGCTGCGGCGCGCTCAGGCGGCCGCGCCGGACTCCGCGGGCTTGGCCGCCCGGGCCAAAGCCGCGCTCTCCCACTCGACCAGCTTCCGGCCGAGCTTGATCGCCGGGTAGAAGGTCCCGGCCTCGACGGCCTCGGCGATGGCGGCGATCTGCGCCGCCGCCGCCGGCACCAGGCGAATCAGTTCTGCGGCCTGCTGGAAGAACAGGTCGATGCCCGACGCCGGATCGTCGGCGAGGTAGATCACCGTCAGGGTCAGGTGGATCTGCTTGCAGGCCGTGTCAGCCTCGGTCTCCGTGATGATCTCGCTCTCGCGCAGAAACTTGCACTGCGTCTCGATCAGGAAGGTCGAGCGTCGGTCGCCGTTGCGAATCAGGGCGCCGTTGATGATCAGCCGTTCGAGCGGCTTGAGTTCGAGGCGAAGCGGCATCGCGTGTTCCTTTCTAGAAGACGCGCCGATGTGATTCCGAAGGCGTTAACGTTTCGCCAATGGTTGGTGGCCGCCGGCATCGAGCCCATCGATCAGGACGGGATCGTCACGATGCGCTAAACGTCGACTCTTCGAAGATCCTTCGCAGCGTTCGCGAATCTGCGGCGCCTCAGCCTTCGGAGAATTGCCGATGTCCGCCTCCGCCATCTACCCGTCTCTTCGCGACAAACGCATCCTGGTGACGGGTGGCGCCTCCGGAATCGGTGCAGGATTGGTCGAAGCCTTCGTCGCCCAGGGCGCCCGCGTCGCGTTCTGCGACATTGCCGATGAGCCTGCGCAATCGCTGGTCGCGCGGCTCTCCCCCGGCGCGGCGCACAAGCCGCTCTACCGGCGCTGCGATCTCACCGATGTCGAGGCGGTCCGCGCCCTGGTGGCGGAGGCGGAAACGGCGCTCGGCGGCCTCGACGTGCTGGTCAACAACGCCGGCAACGATGACCGCCACAAGTTCGACGAGGTCACGCCCGCCTACTGGGACGACCGGATGGCGGTGAATCTGCGTCACCTGTTCTTCGCAGCCCAGGCCGCGGTGCCGGCGATGCGCCGGGCCGGCGGCGGCGTGATCCTGAACTTCGGCTCGATCAGCTGGCATCTCGGGCTGAAGGACATGCCGCTCTACCAGACCGCCAAGGCGGCGATCGAGGGCATGACCCGGGTGCTCGCCCGCGACCTCGGCCGCGACGGCATCCGGGTCTCAGCCATCGTGCCCGGCAACGTCCAGACGCCCCGCCAGGAGCGCTGGTACACCCCGGAGGGCGAGGCCGAGATCGTCGCCTCCCAGTGCCTGGACGGCCGGATCCAGCCCTCCGACGTCGCGGCGCTGGTGCTCTTCCTCGCCTCCGACGATGCCCGGATGTGCACCGGGCACAATTACTTCATCGATGCCGGCTGGCGCTGACACGTGAATTGGGTTCAGCCGGCTCCTGCGTGGCCCGCGAGATGCGGCGCAGGAGCCGGCCGTCGATCGCCGCCAGGCCGCCGCCGATCAGGGCCATCCCGAGATAGTGCCGCGGCTCGAGACGCTCGCCCAGCACCAGCGCCCCGAGCAGGATCGCCGAGACCGGGATCAGGAAGGTGACGAGCGAGAGGTTGGTCGCCCCCGCCCGCACCAGGATCCGGAAGTACAGCACGTAGGCCAGCGCCGTGGACAGCGACGCGATGCCGAAGACCGCTCCCCAGACGAGCGCGCTCGGCATCGGCAGGGTCCAGGGCTGGTCGATCGTCAGCGCCACAGGCAGTAACACCAGCGTAGACATCGTGACCTGTCCGGCCGCCAATGCGAGCGGCGGGACGCCCAGACTCAGGGAGCGCCGCCCGAACACGCTCGCGAACGCATAGGACAGGGCAGCACCGAGCACTGCGAGCTGCGCCAAGAAGCTGGCGCTGGGTCCAGCCGACGCCGTTGGCCCGACCATCACGGCGACGCCGCCCAAGCCCACGAGCACCCCCGCGAGCCGGTTGCCGGTCATCCGCTCGTCAATGGTGAGCAGGTGGGCGACGACCACGGTGAAGAGCGGCGTCGTGGCGTTGAGGATGGCGGCGAGGCCGGACGCGATATGGGTTTGCCCCCAGACGATGAGGGAGAAGGGCAGGACATTGTTCAGCAAGCTCATGCCGAGGCAGGCCGTCCAGATCCTGAGTCCGCGGGGCAGGCGTAGCCCGTTCAACGGCAGGACGAGGTTCAGGATCAGCGCGGCGAGCCCGACCCGCAGGACCACCAGGGTGAGGGGGGGCAGCCCGGAGAGCGCGATGCCGGTGAAGAAGAACGAGCCGCCCCACAGGACGGACAGGATGAGCAGCATCGCCCATTCGGGCGCAGACATGGACCGGTTCCCGGCGGGCGACATGGCGGATCTCCAACAGGTTGATCCAAGCCTAGTGTTCCGCTTCTGGGGCGGGCAACCCGTTTCTTGCTGTTGAATTTATCCTTCTCAAGATACCAATTGATCGATTTTTGATCGGATAAGATCGCTCCTCACTTAGAGGCAAAATCATTGATGCGATATTTTGTTATAACGACTAACACGAAGGCCCTTTGACTTCGAACGCGTCATGAAAGACTTGGGCGCAACGAAGGCTTCGGAGAAGCCCGCCGGCCGGCGATGCGTTCTCTGGACTCCACCGCCGAGGGGTGCGCGCGCCTTGGATCGCGAGGAGGGCTCGTCAGCCGGCAGATCACAACGCGCCGATCACGCGGTTTCCAGGCCCACCAGCCGAAAGCAATGCGCCACGATCTTGCGCTGGATCGCGTCTGCCCGCCCTGTCCTGGCGGCGTCGAGGATGACGCCATGAAGGGCGTTGAACAGGAAGACGGCGGTGAAGCGCACATCGTCGATCGCCCAGGCTTTCGCGGCGCCGCCATCGGCGAGCAGCTGCGCCAGGTTGTCGATCAGGACGTTATCGGCCAAACCGTCCTGGGTAGGGGGCGGCACGTCGGTGAAGACGATGTCGTGCAGGCGTACGCATTCGGCGTATACGCTGCCGCAAGTTGTCGCCCAGGCCGCGAGCTTCCCGCTCCAGTCCTCATCCGGCTGTTCTTCGACCGCGGCCTCGATCGCGTCCAGCAATCGCCCGACGAAGCGCCGGCGCAGACCTTCGACCACATCCTCTTTCGAGTCGAAGTGTAGGTAGAAGCTGCCCTTTGCCACGCCCGCCCCGGTCGTGATCTGTTCGATCGTGGTTGAGGCCACGCCCTGATCGAGGAACATGCGCTCCGCCGCGTTCATCAGATCCTCGCGCCGTTCCTCGGGAGGCTTGGTCCTGGACGTGGTCCTGGGCTTGGGCTTGGTTGGCACGCAGCGATCTCATGACGGGCGGGCGTTCGCCCCCTGCCTGACCCGATATCGCCGGGATTGAAAGGGGCTGGGTGTGGTCTGGTAGCGGCAAGGATAACGCCAAGCGGAAGCTGACAAATCGAAATTGACTGACCGCCAGTCATTTTGTTAGGTCTGGTTGCCGCTGCTTTGCACGCGGCCAGTAAACCGCATCCTGGAACACGCCATGGACCGTACAGTTAAGCGCTGCCGCGAAGTCCGGCTCCACGCCTATCCTAACGGAATGATCCAGCCGCGCGATCTCAGCATCGTGGAGACCGCCCTACCCGAAGCCGGCCCGAACGATCTGGTCGTCCGCAATCGCTGGTTCCGCATCTCCATCTCGACTCGGCTGATGGCGAACCCGGATGCGCAGGCCGTCGAGGGCATTCCCTTCCCTGCGCTCAAGCCTGGGGATGCGCTGGCAGACGGCGCCATCGGTGAGGTCGTGGCCTGCCCAACCGGGAGCGGCTTCGCGATCGGCGCGCTCGTTTCGCATCCCCTCGGCTGGCGGGATTATGCCGTCGTCGATGCAGGACGCTGCATGGCGTTGGACCGGGGGCCGATCGAACCGGCGGCCTATCTCGGCCATGGTTGGACGGCCTACGCCGCTCTAACGCGCGGCATCCGGGTTCGGACGGGCGACACGGTCTTCGTGTCGAGCGGCGCTGGAGCGATCGGGTCGATGGCCGGACAGATCGCCCGCAGGCTCGGTGCTTCGCGGGTGATCGGCAGCACAAGCAGTCAGGCGAAGGCCGACTGGATGACGGGCGATCTCGGCTACGACGCCGTGATCCTGCGGGACCGCGGCCTGATCGCGGATCAGCTGAGAGCGGCCGCGCCGGAGGGCGTCGATGTGTTCGTCGACATGGTCGGCGGCGAGCAGCTCGCTGCCGCGGCAGAAGCTGCGAGCGAGGGGGCGCGGTTCGTTCTGCTCGGCGCGCTTACCGCCGAGTTGAATGTCGCGGGCGCCAGCATCGTCGCCCCGGTGCAGCTCGACTCGTTCCAGCTGATCCTGAAGGATGTCACGCTACGCGGATACAGCGCCGACCGGGACCACGCCGAGGCGTTCCCGGACTGGATCGCCTGGCAGCGAAAGGCGGGGCTCCATTTCGCCTGTTCGAAGGTCGCAGGGCTGGAGAATGCGCCCCGCGCCCTGCACGACGCCTGTGAAGGCCGCCTTAAGGGCCTCGTCATGGTAGAGCTATGACGGGCGATCCGTCCGCTCGGTGCCCGTGGCAAAGCCTCGTAGATCAGGCCTTGCTGGCCTCGTAGCGCGCCTTATTCTCGGCGTTCGGCGGGTAGAGGCCCGGAAGCGCCGCGCCCTTACCGACCTCCTCCATGATCCAGCCCTCGAAGCGCTCCTGCTCGGGAGCAAGCTCCACCACGGTGTCGATCAAGGCCGCCGGGATCAGTACGGCGCCGTCCTCGTCCACCACGATCACATCGTCGGGGAACACCGCGACACCGCCGCAGGCGATCGGCTGCTGCCAAGCGACGAAGGTCAGACCGGCCACGGAGGGCGGGGCCGCCGCGCCCTGGCACCAGACCGGCAAGCCGGTGCCCAGGACGCCCGCGACGTCCCGGACGACGCCATCCGTAACCAAGGCGGCGACGCCCTTTTTCGCCATGCGGGCACAGAGGATATCGCCGAAAATGCCGGCATCGGTGACGCCCATCGCATCCACGACCGCGATGCAGCCGGACGGCATCGCCTCGATCGCGGCCCGGGTGGAGGTCGGGGACGACCACGATTCCGGGGTGGCAAGATCCTCGCGCGCCGGGACGAAGCGCAACGTGAAGGCGCGGCCGACGATCCGGGGCTGGCCGGGCCTGAGAGGCCGCGTGCCGCGCAGCCAGACATTGCGCAGCCCCTTCTTCAACAGGATCGTTGTGATCGTGGCGGTGGTGACCTTCGAGAGGGTCTCGACGATCTGGGCGTCGCTCGACATCCGCGTATCCTTCCCGGCTGGGGCGGACGGCGTCGCCCGCTACCGAGCGCTGTACTCGATCGCAATCCGATCGAGTACAGTCCCAAGTTACTGTTCCGCTGCGTTCTTTCAGCAGGGCCGGCTTTGCGGGTTAGACGACGCTCTTCAGCCGGCGATCACCGGGAAACGAAGCCCGTTCAGTCGCAGCTCTCCTTCTTCACGGTCTTGGAATCCCCCATATCGTTTTCCTTGCGCACCGTCTTGGTAACGCAGCCGTCGCCGTGATCGTGAACGGTGACGGACTTCGACTCGGAGGCCGGACGGTCGACCACGACGGCGGGCCGGTCGCGTTCGATCACGGTGGTCTGGGCTTGGGCGGCCGCGCCGAGGCTGAGTAGGGCAGCGGCTGTGAGGAGGGCGGTGCGCATAGGAGAACTCCGGTTCCGATTTCGGTCCCGAGTAACGGCGGCCCCAGCTTGAGCGTTCCGCAATTTCTGGTGGTTGAAACACCGACCTGAGCGGTGAATTCCAGCTCGGCGGACGATGTGCCGGAAAGCGGGCCGAACCCGTAAGCGAACGCGGCTCGGCCCACGCGCCGTTCGGCTTGGAACGCGGCCGGAGCGACGTTGCCAAAAAGCGCGGGATCGCCCCGGTTTCAAGACCGGCGGACTACGTGCCGAGCTTTCCGAACTCTCAACCGCCGGTCATCGGTGGGAAGAACGCAATTTCACGGGCGCCTGCAATCGTCGCGTCCGGCTTCGCATGCGCCCGGTCGATTGCGGCGCGGACCACGCCTGGATCCTCGAACGCGTAGGCATATTCCTCGCCGCGCCCGCGCAGCCAGGTCACCAGATCGGTGACGGTGGCGACCTCCGGCGGCGGGGCCAGCTCCTCCTCGGCGCGGCCGATCCGCTCGCGGACCCAGGCGAAATAGACGAGCTTCATCGTGTCCCCGTGCCAGAAGGGGATCGTCGATCGCGTCCATAGAGCATCGTCATGGTCCGAATGCCGGAAGCCGGCGCTCGGGATGATGCTCTAACGCGGGTCGTCGATCACGTGCTTGATCCCGGCTCTCATGTAGTCCCAGCCGGTCCAAATCGTGAGGGCGGCGGCAAGCCACAGTAGAGCAAGGCCGATCGGCTCGGTGCCGGGCAGAACTCGCTCGCCCGCCGGACCGGCCACCAGGAAGCCGATGGCAACGAGCTGCACCGTCGTCTTCCACTTGGCGATTTTGCTGACCGGCACGCCGACCTTCAGCTCGGCAAGGTATTCGCGCAGGCCGGACACCAGCACCTCCCGGCACAGGATCACGATCGCCGCCCAGATCGACGAGCCTACGATGGTATGATCGGCCGTCAGCATCAGCAGGCAGGCCGAGACCAGCAACTTGTCCGCGATCGGGTCAAGCATCCGGCCGAGGGCAGAGCTCTGATGGTAGGTCCGCGCGACATACCCGTCGAGGTAATCGGTGATCGCCGCCACGACGAAGACACCCAGGGCTGTCCAACGCGCGGTGTGCGAGTCGGGCCAGAACAGCAACGCGACCATCACCGGCACCGCGACGAGGCGCCCGTAGGTCAGGCAATTCGCGAGCGTCCAGGCCGGCGACCGGCGTCGAGGAAGGACGGCGTTCATGGCCGGGGTGAAATCAGAGCTTGGCCCGTGCGTCAACGTCTCGACCGCGGGCACGGCCGTGACGGCGTGATCCTCAGGCGCCGGCATGGAAGAAATCGTAGACCGCGCGGGCGGTCGCGGCATTCACCCCGGGAGTCTTGGCCAAGTCCTCGAAGGCGGCGCGCTCGATCGCCTTCACGGTTCCGAAATGGTGGAGTAGCGCGCGCTTTCGGCTGGGCCCGATGCCGGCGATCTCGTCCAAGGGATTCTTGATCATCTCACGCTTGCGCTTGGCCCTGTGGCTGCCGATGGCGAAGCGGTGGGCTTCGTCGCGCAGCCGCTGCACGAAGTAGAGGGTCGGGTCGCGCGGTGGAAGCTTGAACGGCGGCCGGCCCGGCACGAAAAACGTCTCACGACCGGCATCGCGGTCGCGGCCCTTCGCGATGCCGATCAACGAAACCCCCGACACGCCGATCTCGTCCAGCGCCGTGCGGGCAGCGTCGAGCTGACCCTTGCCGCCGTCGATGAGCACCAGATCCGGCCAAGCGGGAAACGCCTCACCCTCCTCGGCCGGGGCGGGAATCGGCTCCTGCGCGTCGCCCTCTGCGCTTGCCGCGGCAGCCTCGCGCTCCGTGCGCGGCGCTTCCTTGACGAGGCGCTTGAAGCGCCGCTGAAGGACCTCACGCATCATGCCGTAATCGTCCCCCGGGGTGAGTTCCTCCGACTTGATGTTGAACGTGCGGTAATGCGTCTTCATGAACCCCGTCGGGCCAGCGACGATCATACCCCCCACCGCGTTCGTGCCCATGATGTGCGAATTGTCGTAAACCTCAATGCGTCGCGGGGTCCGGTCCATGCCGAAAGCCTGGCCCAGGGCCGTCAGCAGCTTGCCCTGCGACGCCGTGTCGGCCAGCCGCCGGGCCAGCGCCTCCTTGGCATTGCGTTGGGCGTATTCGACGAGATTCTTGCGCTCGCTGCGGCTCGGTTTGTGGATCTCGACCCGGTAGTCGACGCGGCTCGACAGGGCGGCGGCGACCAGCTCGGCGTCCTCGATCGGGTGGCTGGTCAGGACCGTGCGGGGCGCGGGCTTGTCGTCGTAGAACTGGCTGATGAACGAGCCGAGCACCTCCTCCGGGGTCATCGACCGATCGGCCTTCGGGAAGTAGGCGCGGTTGCCCCAGTTCTGGAAATTTCGGAAGAAGAACACCTCGATGCAGAACTGCCCGGCCTGCTCGTCGAGGGCGAACACGTCGGCCTCTTCCACGCCCTGGGTGTTGACGCCCTGCACCCCCTGGATCGCCGACAGCGCCGCGATCCGGTCGCGATACCGGGCGGCGCGCTCGAACTCCATCGCTTCGGACGCTTCCTGCATCTCGGTGCGCATCCGATCTTTGACGGCGTTGGACTTGCCCGCCAGGAACGCCCGCGCGGCATCCGCCATCGCGGCGTAATCGTTGGTCCCGATCTCGCCCGTGCAGGGGCCGGAGCAGCGCTTGATCTGGAACAGCAGGCACGGCCGGCTGCGGTTCTCGTAATAGCTGTCGGTGCAGGTGCGCAGCAGGAAGGCCCGCTGCAGGGCGTTCACCGTGCGGTTGACCGCCCAGACGCTGGCGAAGGGACCGTAATAATTGCCCTTCCGACGCCGTGCGCCCCGGTGCTTCACGATCTGCGGCGCCGGGCCGTCGGCGGTGACCAGGATGTAGGGAAAGGACTTGTCGTCCCGCATCAGCACGTTGAAACGGGGCTTGAGCTGCTTGATCAGGTTGGCTTCGAGGAGCAGCGCCTCGGTCTCGGTGGCGGTGGTGACGAACTCCATCGCCGCCGTCTGGGAGATCATCCGGGCGATACGGTTCGAATGCGCCTGGCCCCGTGCGTAGGAGCCGACGCGCGCCTTCAGATTCTTAGCCTTGCCGACATAGAGGACGTCGCCGCGATGATCGAACATCCGGTAGACGCCGGGCGAGTTCGGCAGCGTCGACCAGAAGCGACGGATCACTTCGGTGCCGGCTTGAACCGCCCCCGGATCGAAATCGAAATCGATCTCCGGCGAATCCTCGGCGGGCAGCGCAGCCTCGACCTCGCCGGCGTTCTCGTCACGCTCGGCGTCGCGGCCGTCGTCGAACGTGTCGGGGGGCAGGTCTGAGAGGGCTCTGCGGTTCATACCGCAGATCTAAGCGTTCCTGGCCCCGAGCGGCACCGGGTCGTCCGACAAAATTGCCGCGCCGAACCCGCCTGGCCGAATCAGTCGAACAGCGAATCGATGTCGTTCTGGTCGACGTGTCCCGGATCGTCGTCGAGCTTCGGCCCGTTGAGCAGGCTGCTCTCGTCGTCCAGCGCGGTCGGGACCGGCATGACGGTGATGAGATCGCGGAAGCTGTCCAGCTGCGTCCAGGCCGTGATCAGCCGATCGAGGTGCTCCTCGATGAACTTCATCACGCCGACGATCTTGTTGATCCGCTGGCCGGTCAGATCCTGGAAGTTGCAGGCCTCGTAGGCCGAGATCACCCGCTCCTGGATGATATCGACGTGCTGCTTCATGCCCGGCGGCAGATTCGCCGTGTACAGCATGCCGGCATTCGTCTCGATCTCTTCGACCGCGTTGAGCAACTGCGTCGTGGCGCGTTCGGTCGATTCGACCACGGCGTCGAGCTCGTCCGCTGCCCGGCGCATGCCCTTGCCGCTATTCTCCGAGCGATGGAGCGTCGCCAGCTCGGACTTGGTCCGGGTGATCGCCTCCTTCATCAAATCGAGTTCGGAGCGCATCGCCAGAGCGTCATGCAACTCGCGCCGGCACGTCTCGATCGTCTCATCCGCGCTCATCTGGGTGATGCGGCGCAGGTCAAGGATCGCGTTCAGGATCTGGTCCAGCCGCTCATTCGAAACGTCCGGACCCGGTGCTGCGGGCAAAACCCCGGGAAGCCCGAGGCTGTCTTCAATGCGATAGCGCTTCTGGGTCATCGTCGGGGCGTGAGCCTTAAGGATCGTTGGTGGCGACTCTCTATCACAATCGGTTAGCGGACTGTGACTGCCAAGCTCGTCTGTCGCAAAATCGTATGCACTGGGGGCATTTGACCTATCAGAGGTTGCGGAGCCCCCGGCTTTACTAACGATTCACGCTAACCCAGCGTCGTCGGCGCATGTGATCGGCATCGGACGTGATTCACCACGTTGATTCACGGGAATGGCCGGTTGTCGGTGGATCTTACGCGAATCGGGGTCTGAATCCTCGAGGGAGCGTTCGACGATGCGTGGTCCGGTCCGTCTCAGTCTGTGTACGGCTCTCGTGGCGGGTCTGCTCTGTGGCCCCGCCGCGGCACAACAGGCACGCTACGCCGAAGACGGTGGCTATGGCGGCGGCCTGATCGAATATCTCATGACCGGCCAAGCCAGGGGAGGGGGCCGCGGCTGGCCGCAGCGCGCGACAGCTCCGCAGCGGGTGGCCGCATATTCCGGTGACCTGCTGCCGGCCGAGCCGGAGCCGATCCAGGCCGCCCCGCTGCAACAGGTCTATGGACTGGGGCAGGCGGATCCAACCCGCATCGCCCAGGAGGTCGGTCCGGAATACCGTCGCCAGGAGGTCGCGTTTGCCGGGCCGCAACGGCCCGGAACCATTGTGATCGATACCTCCGCCAAGCACCTCTATCTCGTGCAGCCCGGTCAGCGGGCGCTACGCTACGGGATCGGCGTTGGCCGTCCGGGTTTTGCCTGGAGCGGCCTCAAGACAGTCAGCCGCAAAGCCGAATGGCCTGATTGGACGCCGCCGGCGGAGATGCTCGCCCGCCGCCCTGACTTGCCACGGCATATGGCCGGCGGCCCGGCCAATCCTCTGGGGGCGCGCGCCCTCTATCTCGGCTCCTCGCTCTACCGCATCCATGGGACCAACGAGCCGGGGACGATCGGCCAATCGGTATCCTCGGGGTGCATCCGGATGATGAACGAGGATGTGGTGGACCTCTACGACCGCGTACCGGTCGGAACCCGCGTCGAGGTCCTTTGAAAACCGGTTCGACGGGCCTGTTTCACCCTCAATCTCGTCGCGGATGGACTTGCACGGCGTGAACCGTGGCGGCGTTTTTTTGACGCCACCAATCATAGCCGCCTTGGCCCGCAGGCCACGGATCGTTTTCCGCCCTCCGGTATTCCGTCGCAGCCGGGCCGCTCAGGGTACTCCGATACACAGCCGTCTTTGCACGAGATGACCGGTAACGGAGGGCCTGTTTCTGGAGGCCGGTTGCTATGGATTTGCCGGTGTCTTGTGCCTTGATCGATGGCCTGCATGAGGTCTAAAATCGATAAGCGGAAGTAGAATATTGAGTTAGTTTGATTATAAACTGGAATGACTGGAACGCATCGGAACCCGAGCGGCACCGTGTAACGGGCCGGTGTCCCGCGCCGCCACGAGGCAGACGATGCTGCAGGCGCTGAGCCGGTCAGCTGTCGGCTATATCGGCGTGCATCTCGCCGCATCCCTATCCGGCATGCGGCCGTTGGCGCCGTTTTTCTGCCTGTACATGACCTTTGGCGCGACGCTGGGCTTCCTGTCTGGGGGAGCACCGCTGATCCTACGGGTCCGGGGCCTGGAACTGGCCGAGGTGGGCCTGCTGCAGCTCATCAACCTGCCGGTGGGGCTGACCTTCCTCTGGGCCGCAGCCCTCGACCGGATCCGCCTGCCGTACCTCGATCACCGGATCGGCTGGATCGTCGCGGCGCAGAGCATGACGGTGCTGCTGCTCGGGATCCTGAGTTTCGGCGAGCAATGGCCTTTAGCGGCGCTGCTCCTGCTGGCGGTCGCGGCTTGTGCCTGCGTCGCCACAATGGACATCGCGCTGGAAGCTCTGGTCGTGGAGACCGTGCCGGCGGAGCGGCGCGCCTTCGTCGCATCGGCCAAGCTCTGCGGCGCGTCCCTGGGCGGCATCCTGGGCGTTGGGGTTCTGGTCGGATCCTACGATTGGCTGGGATGGCGCGTGGCGGTCCTCGCCTGTGCGGCCCTCGACGCGCTGTGCCTTCTCCCGATCCTCGCTTACCCGGAGGCGCGACTGCGCGGGGTCGGTGGGGCACCGGAGAGATGGTCGGGGTCGTTCGCGCGCTTGCGAGCCCTCGCAACCCGCATTCTGGTGCTCGGTGCCTATTTCGCGGCCGCCTATCTTCTGTCGGGACCGAACACCTTGGCCCTGCTCGACCTCGGCGTCTCGCTCGCGCAGGTCGGCTTCCTGACCGGAACCGTCCTGCCGGCGGTCAATTTGGTCATGGCGCTGGTCGCGGGCGGCCTCGCTGCGCGTTTCGGCACGGTGCGGCTGATTGCCAGCGGGGCATTCGGCGTCCTCGTTTCCGGTGGCCTGATGGCGGCAGCCTGCGCTGCCGGCGCGATCGAACTCGCGGTCGCCGCAACCATCCTCAACTTCGTCTGCGGCGGGATCCTGGGCGTGCCCGTGTTCAACATGATTTACCGTTGGGCGCAGGGGCCGAGGCCGGCCACGGACTACGCGCTGCTGTTCGGCGCAGCCTTCTTCGCAGCGATGCCTCTGCGGGTTGCCGCCCCGGCGCTGGCCGGATGGGTTGGCTGGCCGAGCTATTTCGGGGCGACGCTGCCGTTCTACGCGGCGGCGGTAGCGTGGCTGGTGATCGCGGTGGATCGGACCCTGCGTGCCGATGAAGGGCGTCCGCGATGATCGCTGAGGTCGCCGCGCGCGTTCCCGATTCGCTGGCGGCCTACCGGGGCGGCGTCGCCGTCGGTCCAGGAGATGCCTCGGCATTGCCCGTAGCGAGACTGCGCGATCCGTCGGTGTTCGATGCGACGCTGTCGGCCTTCGGGG
Source organism: Methylobacterium sp. J-001 (assembly GCF_022829565.1). NCBI lineage: Bacteria > Pseudomonadati > Pseudomonadota > Alphaproteobacteria > Hyphomicrobiales > Methylobacteriaceae > Methylobacterium > Methylobacterium sp. J-001. The sequence goes on along the minus strand of NZ_JAKSYN010000116.1, from coordinate 2,494 downwards.
CCGGGTACGGGCCGGTCGACCGCCGCGTCCTCGTCTCCTACTGGAGCCAGTTCTATCTGGCTGCGCTCGCCACGCCGGCTTTGACCGCCCTGGTGTTCCTCGGGCGCCCCCTGCCGCTCGCCTTCGATACGACACGTCTCGAACTCGACGCCGCCGGACGCCCCGTCCGTCTGCTGGTGCCGGCGGATATGCCGGACTGCCGGTCCGGGTGCGCGTTCGGACTCGCTGGGCTGGTCGAGGATCATCTGCGCCCCTTCGTTGAGATGTGTCACGCCCGGTGCGGGATCGCCCCCCGGGTCCTCTGGGGCAACGCCGCGGTGATTCTCGACTACGTCGCCGGGGAATTGGGTTGCGGGGACGAGAGGGCTTGCGCGGCCGGTGCCATGCGGCTCGGATGGCGCGGCGCGCTCGCCTGCGGTAGGAACCCTCTCGCCCAGGCTCTGTGTGCGGACGCATCGGGCTGCCGGCGGCGGCGGGCCTGCTGCCTGCGTCATCGCCTTCCGGGCGTTCCATCGTGCGGGGCGCTCTGCCCCATCGAATGCGCCAAGGATCGCTGATCCGCTCCCATGCTGAAGGCTTTTCTCGCCTATTACCGGCCGCATCGGGCTCTATTCCTGATGGATTTCGGCTGCGCCGTGCTCTCCGGCCTGCTGGAACTGGGCTTTCCCATCGCGGTGAAAACCTTCGTCGACCGGCTCCTGCCGCAGCAGGATTGGGGCCTGATCGTGCTGGCGGCCTGTGGCCTCGCCCTGGTCTACGTGGCCAATGCCGGCTTGATGGTGGTGGTGACCTATTGGGGCCATGTGCTCGGCATCAACATCGAGACCACGATGCGGGCTCGCGCGTTCGACCACCTGCAGAAGCTGTCGTTTCGGTTTTACGACGGCCAGAAGACCGGCCACCTCGTCGCCCGGGTGACCAAGGATCTCGAGGAGATCGGCGAGGTCGCCCACCATGGGCCCGAGGATCTGTTCATCGCCGTGATGACGCTCATCGGCGCCTTCGCGCTGATGGTTTGGGTCCATCCGACGCTTGCGCTGATCACCGGCGCGATCCTGCCGGTGATCGCCTTCGTGAGCCTGCGCTACGGCGGGCGTCTGACCCGCAACTGGCAGACTCAGTACGGCCGGGTCGGCGCGTTCAACGCCCGCATCGAGGAGAATGTCGGCGGGATGCGGGTCGTCCAAGCCTTCGCCAACGAGCAGCACGAGCGCACCCTGTTCGCTCGCGACAATGCCCGCTATCGCGACACCAAGCTCGAAGCCTATCGGCTGATGGCGGCCAGCCTGTCGATCAACTACCTCGGCCTACGTCTGGTCCAGATCGCGGTATTGCTCGGCGGCGCAGCTTTCGTGGTCCGGGGCGACCTCACGGCCGGCGGCTTCGTCGGCTTCCTCCTGCTGGTTGGCGTGTTCTACCGCCCGCTCGAGAAGATCAGCGCGGTGATCGAGACCTACCCCAAGGGTGTCGCAGGCTTTCGCCGCTACCAGGAATTGCTCGCCACTGCGCCCGACATCGTTGACCGTCCGGATGCGATCGAGACACGAACCCTACGCGGCGACATTCGCTTCGAGGGGGTGAGGTTCGGCTATGATCGCGGCCGGCCGATCCTCGCCGGCCTCGACTTGGCGATCGCGGCCGGGGAAACGGTCGCGTTCGTCGGTCCGTCGGGCGTCGGTAAGACGACGCTCTGCGCATTGCTGCCCCGCTTCTATGAAGTCGAAGCAGGCCGGGTGACGATCGACGGCATCGACGTGCGTGCCCTCAGCCTCTCGGCGCTGCGGCGGCAGATCGGCATCGTTCAACAGGACGTGTTCCTGTTCGCCGGCACGATCCGCGAGAACATCGCCTATGGCCGTCTCGATGCGACCGAGGCCGAGATCGATCAGGCTGCCCGGCGTGCCCGGCTCGGGGAGCTGATCGACAGCTTGCCTGAGGGGCTCGATACGGTGGTGGGCGAGCGCGGCGTGCGTCTGTCCGGTGGTCAGAAGCAGCGCATCGCCATCGCACGCGTGTTCCTCAAGAACCCGCCGATCCTGATCCTCGACGAGGCCACCTCCGCCCTCGACACGCAGACCGAGCGCGAGATCCAACAGGCGCTCACCGACCTCGCCCGGGGGCGCACCACCCTAATCATCGCCCATAGGCTCGCGACCATCCGCGACGCCGACCGCATCGTCGTCCTGGGCGAGGACGGTATCGTGGAGCAGGGGCGACACGCAGCGCTGCTCGATGCCGACGGTGTCTACCGCCGCCTGCACGCCGCACAATTCGGTTCGACCGGTCAGGATGAGGTTTCCGCGACCGCAGCAGAGTGAGGCGCAGCCCGAACGTCCTTCTCCGGCATTGTCCCGCTAGTGGATTGAATCCAACGTTTGATGCCCCCGTGCTGCGGCCGCGATGATGGTGTCTGGGTCGGCTTTCCAGCGGAAGGGGGTCGGGTCGAGGTTATGTTCGGCGAGGTAGCGGTTGATGGCTGCCTGTAGATCGACGA
>NZ_JAKSYN010000104.1:0-78970 GCF_022829565.1 Methylobacterium sp. J-001 | reverse complement strand
GGCGCAGCTCGCCGAAGAAGCCCACACCCGAGCCGAACGGAGCTGAGCGATGGCAACGGACGCACAGAAGGCGACCGGAATCGCCCTGGTCATCTCCGATGTGGACGGCACGCTGGTGACCGACGACAAGCGGCTCGCCGCCTCGACGGTTGCGGCGGTGAAGCGCCTGCGCGCGGCCGGGATCGGCTTCACCATCGCCTCGGCCCGCCCGCCGCTCGGGCTGCGAACCCTCGTCGCCGAGCTGGGCCTCGACCTGCCGATGGGCGCGTTCAATGGTGCGAGCGTTGTCCGGCCGGACCTCTCGACCATCGAGGAGCGGCTGATCCCGGAGGCCGCCGCCCGCGAGGCCCTGGAGCGGCTCGAAGCCGAAAACCTCGATGCCTGGGTCTTCGCCTCGGGCGCTTGGTGGCTGCGCGACCCGGCCGGGCCCTATACCGACCTCGAGCGGCGGACGATCGGGGCCGAGCCGCGCGTGGTGGCCGATCTCGGCACGCTCATGGGGGCGGCCTCGAAGATCGTCGGCGTCAGCCCCGATCACGCCCATCTCGCCGCCTGCGAGGACCGGATCGGCACGGCGCTCGCCGATCGCGCCACGGTGCACCGCTCGCAGGCCTATTACCTCGACGTGACGCCGCCCGGGCTCGACAAGGGCCAGTTCGTGACCTGGATGAGCCGCCATCTCGGCATCCCGCCCGAACGGATCGCGACCTTCGGAGATGCCGGCAATGACCGTCCGATGTTCGAACGCAGCGGTCTCTCAGTGGCGATGGGCAATGCCGAGGCGGAAGTGAAGGCTGCAGCCAGCGCGGTCACGGAAGGCAACGGCGCAGACGGCTTCGCTCACGGCGTCGCGCGCTTCATCCTCACCTGACGGCCGGCGGATCCCGCCCTCCTGTGGATAACCGGGATGGTTAATCCGACGGCGCATGCCTGTGGCTGACGGGGCACAGATGCGCCCGACATCCCCGTCGCCCACAGGCCGTCGAATCCAGGCCGCTTTCCGGCCTCATTTCCCCGCGACCTAGCTTGACCACAGAACAAGCAGGACCGGGTCCAAGAATGCATCGCCTTCTCCTGGCTGCCGCTCTCGCGGTCGTGCCCGTCGCCGCCTTCGGGCAGGGCGCGCACGACAACATCGACGCACTGATCGAGCAGCAGGCCAAGGCGAACGGCGTCCCGGCGAGCTTCGTCCACGCGGTGGTCAAGCGCGAGAGCAACTACAACCCGAAAGCGAAGGGTGGCAGCGCCCTCGGCCTGATGCAGATCAAGCACGCAACGGCGCGCAGCCTCGGCTATACCGGCGACGCGGCGGGGCTCTACGATCCGGCGACCAACCTGCGCTACGGCGTCGCCTATCTGGCGGGGGCCTATCGCACCGCCCAGGGCAACGTCAGCCAAGCCTACCAGTACTACAACCGCGGCTATTACTACGCAGCTAAGCGCCAGGGCATCTCCAGCGAAGTCGCAGCGGTGGTGGCCCCCGTGGCGGCCTCGGCGAGCGCCCTGGCGAGCCTGTTCGGCGGCGGTGTCAGCGATTCCAGCGCCGCTTCTGCGGCCCTGGCCTACGCGCCCACGTCCGCGGCGGTGACGGCCGTGCCGAGCGAGACGGTCGAGGTGCCGCTTCCGCCCCGGCGTCCGGCCGCCCTCAGCGGCGCGGCCGAATATGCGAGCCTCTCCGTCGAGCCGGCCGCTGCCGCCGCGAGCCCCATCGTGCAGATGGCCTCGGCCGAAACCGTGGAGGTGCCGCTGCCGCCGCGCCGGCCAGCCGGCCTCGCCAACGCGTTTGCGGAGGCCGCCCCGGCCCAGCTCGCCGAGCTGCGCCTGTCGCCGCAGGCCGAGACGACCGCCGTGACGCAGGGAATTGCGATGACGCCGGCGGCTGCGACGGCCCCGGTCGCCGAAGCGGTCGAGGTGCCGCTGCCGCCGCGTCGGCCGTCGATCCAGCTGCTGGCCGCCGCCGCACCGCGCCGCGCGCCCGCAACCGCGCCCGTGCGCGAGGCCACGGCGATCCCCGTCGAGTGATACGGCGCACGACAGGATCGGGCTCGGACAACCAGCGCTTGTCCAACATCTGCCCACACGAGGATCCTGCTCAAGGCTTGACCACCGGGCCGTTCCGCAACACATAGGCGCCACGCCAGCAACAGGGTTGGATCGATGCGGCCAGAGCCCGTCGATCGGTTGAAGCCGCCGGGCACAGGCGGCGCAATACAGATTTCAAGGCAGGATACGCCGGGCTTCGTACGAACAGTCGGGCAGCACCCGCTCAATCTGCGGGTGCGAATCAGAATTCATCTTGAAGTGGCAGACATGCAGGGCAAGCACTCTGCTTTCGGGCTGGCAGGAAAGCGGACGACGCCATGACCGGCGTGTTGGAACAGGAATCGCTCTTTCTCACGGATCTCGGGCGGCGCGTCAGGCACGCGCGCACCGTGCGCGGTCTGTCGCGCAAGGTGCTGTCCCAGACCTCGGGCCTCTCGGAGCGCTACATCGCGCAGCTCGAGGGCGGGCAGGGCAACGTCTCGATCATCCTGCTGCGGCGGGTGGCCAACGCCATGGGCGTCCGGCTGGACGACCTGATCACCGGCAATGACGGCCTGCCCGATTGGCCGGTTGTCCGCGACCTCCTCGGCCAGGCGAATCCGGCCCAGATCGCCGCCGCCAAGGAGGCGCTCTCCGGCGGCAGCCGCCCGGAATCCAGCGGCCGCCTGCGCGTGGCGCTGATCGGTCTGCGCGGCGCCGGCAAGTCGACCCTGGGCAAGCTCGCCGCCGAGCGCCTGGGCTGGACCTTCGTCGAGCTGAACGCCGAGATCGAGCGCGAGAACGCGCTCTCGGTGCAGGAGATCTTCGCGATCTACGGCCAAGAGGGTTACCGCCGGCTGGAGCAAGCGGCTCTGCGCCGCCTCACCGAGCATCCAGGCCCGCTGATCCTGGCGACCAGCGGCGGCATCGTGGCCGAGCCGCTGACCTACGACCTGCTGCTCCAGGCCTTCTACACGATCTGGCTCCGCGCCCGCCCCGAGGAGCACATGAGCCGGGTCCGCGAGCAGGGCCACCTGGCCACTACCGGCGACCATGCCTCGGCCATGCAGGAACTGCGCGCCGTGCTGGCGAGCCGGGAGCCGCTCTACGCCCGGGCTTCGGCCACGGTCGACACCTCCGACATCCCGCTCCAGACCATGGTCGACCGGCTGATCACGGCGATCGAGGCGCGGTTCGGCGACGCGATGGTTGCCGGCTGAGCAGCCTTCGGGACCGGTGACAGGGACGCCGGTGCGGCATCTCCCTCGCCCCCTGTACCCTTGATCGGCGTGGTGCGGCGCACCACGCTATGGCTTCGTCCCGCCCCAGTCCGCCAAGTTTGGGAACGCACGATGCCTGAGACCAAGCGCCCCGCGCATGGCCCCGCCGGTAGGACGATGTGCTAGGATGACCCGCGGTGGCGGGGTCCTTCACCGCGTCTGCCGCCGCGCCAAAGCTCCGCTGCAGCGTCCGGCCAGGGCAGGTAACCGGGCCCGATCCGCCGCCGCACCAGCGAAGCGCGAGCCCGACATCTCGATCATGAGCCACCGTCCATGAGCGCCAGCCCAGCCCTCAGCCCAGCCTTCCGTCAGGACACGGGCGACGTCGCGGTCTGCGATCCGGTCTGGTCGCGGCTGCGTGCAGAGGCCGAGGACGTGCTGCGCACCGAGCCCCAGCTCGCCTCCTTCATCGTCGCCACGGTCCTGAACCACGCCACCCTGGAGGGCGCCGTCTCCCACCGGGTCGCGGCCCGGCTGGGGCACCCGTCGCTGCCCGCCGAGCTCGTCGCCCATGCCTTCCACGAGGCGATCGGCGCCGATCCCGCCATCGGGCAGGCGTTCCGGGCCGATATCGGCGCGGTGATCGACCGGGATCCCGCGACGCTGCGCGCTCTGGAGCCGGTCCTGTACTTCAAGGGCTTCCACGCGCTCCAGGCCTACCGCTTGGCCCACCACGTCTGGACCCGGGGGCGGCGCGACCTCGCGCTCTACCTGCAGAGCCGGGTCTCCGAGGTGTTCCAGTGCGACATCCACCCAGCCGCCCGGATCGGCCGTGGCGTGTTCCTCGACCACGCCACCGGCCTGGTGGTCGGCTCGACCGCGGTGATCGAGGACGACGTGTCCATCCTCCACGGGGTGACGCTTGGCGGCACCGGGAAGCAGCGCGGCGACCGCCATCCCAAGATCCGCCGCGGCGTGATGATCGGCGCCGGCGCCAAGATCCTCGGCAATATCGAGGTCGGCGCCTGCGCCCGGGTGGCGGCGGGCTCGGTGGTGCTGCGGCCCGTCCCGGCCAACACGACGGTGGTGGGCGTGCCGGCGCGGGTCGTCGGCACCGCGGGCTGCGACGATCCGGCCCGGGCCATGGACCAGCTGGTCGCCCTCGACCAGTTCATCCACGTGGGCGACGGGATCTGACCTCGACAAGGCTGCGCTTGCCGCTCCGCCGCTCGCGTGGCAAGCCCTCCGCCGATCCGGGCGTCAGCGCCGCAACATCATCGTCGCCATGGGAGGCCAGACAGCGTGACCAAAGCCGAGACCGCGAAGCTGCAGGACTACCTGCGTCGCAAGTTCGCCAACAACAACATCCGCCTGACCGCGATGAAGACCGGCGATTCCGCCGAGGTGTTCATCGGCGAGGAATCGATCGGCGTGATCGCCGACGACAAGGAGGACGGCGACGATTCCTTCGTCTTCCGCATGGCGATCCTCGATATCGACCTCGAGGAAGAAGCCTGAGGCACCCGACGCGGGCCGGGTTCCACCGGCCCGCGCCTGTGTACGGGTTAAGGCTAACCCGCGTGATTGCTTAACAATCAGTAAATCGTGTGGCTAAACTCCGCGCAACCTTTTTAGGAGCGCGAATAATGGTCCTCACGCCTGCGGCCCTCGAATCGATCCGGACCTTGTGCATCGGTCTGGCCCTGTCCGGGCTGATTGCCAGCGCCTTCGAGCTGTTCGCGGCGCGGCGGGCGAGCTTCAGCCTGTTGGAGCGTGGCGGCCTGCCGGCGGTGGCGGCCCTGCCGATGCTGGCCTTCTCGGCCCCGTTCATCATCCTGCGCAACACCCTGCGCGGCCGCAAGATCGAGGGCCGGCCGATGCCCTTCGTGATGCTGGCGACCGTCATCGCCTGCGGCTGGGGCCTGCTCTCGGGCCGGGTCGCCCTCGATCTGGCGGCGATGCTGGTCGGCGCCTGACGCTGTCTCACGGCTCCGCGGTCGCCACCTGCGCGGCGCCATCCCGGCCCTCCAGAGAGACCCAGGTCTGGCCGTCCTGGCCCGCGCGCTTGATGAAGCTGTAGCCGGTGCGCCGCCAGGGGCGGATCGCGTCGGTCTTGTTGTCGAGGATGAAGTCGCCCTGATCGGTGCGGACCGTCAGCACCGCGTGGCCCGCATTGGTCTCGTCGATCACCACGGTCATCAGCAGGGCCCGCCGCGGCAGGCCGCGCTCGGCCAGCATCCGCCGCTTGAGCAACTGGTAATCCTCGCAATCGCCGAACCCGTCATCGGGAAAATCCCAGCGGTCGACGACGCCCCAATGCGCCTGGTCGGTGATCGGCCGGATGCGGCTGTTCACCCGATGATTCACGCTTCGCAGCGTCCGCCACACCGCCACGGTGAGCGGGATCGCCGCGGGCTCCGCGGCGTCGATGCGGCATTCCTCCGGCATCCGCTCGCAGAACTCGGTCCAGCCGGTGATCGCGCCGACGGGGCCGTTGGCTTCGGGGGCGGTCGCGCCCTCCGGCAGGGTCAGGCGGGCATGGGCGTGGGTGTTGGCGCCGCCCAGCATCAGGATCGTCCCGACCAGGGCAAGGCTCGCGGCTTGGCGGGCTCGGCGGAGCGGCATCGACCATCCGCGCCAGTGCGGCGCGACGAGCGCGAGAGCCGGAATCCCACCATCCGCGTGCCGCATGGATCACGCCCCATCGACCGATGATGACGGGAAGGTGACACGCGCGGGTGCAACGCACAATGGCGGAAACGGCGGAAGAAACGTCCGGCGTGCTCGATCGGTTCCGCTTTTTATGGGTGTTGCATCGGCGTTGCTGCCGCTTGGCGCATGCGCTGGCGGAATGGCCGCCCTGCCAGCTCACGGAAGCGCTTGATTCGAACGAGCTTTGCCGGCTTGAGACAGGGGATGCCCGCGGGTGGATTCGCGGGTGAATTGATCATTTCGCAAGAACCCGGCCATCCCCGCGCGGGATTGCCTCAGGCCAGAGAAGGATTTCACGATGCAGCCCGCCATCCAGCAGGTGATCAGAGCGCTCGCCGAGGATGGTCGGGCCGGGGCCATCGGCATCGCCGAGCACGCCGTGGAAGCCTATCTCGCCGGGTCGCCCACCGAGGGCGACCGTGCCCTGTCCCGCGACATCCTGGTCCGCGACCTCGCCAGCCTCCGGGGCATCGCCCCTCACCTCGCCGGCTTCATCGGCCGTGTCGAGACCTTCGTGGCGAACCTCGCGCAGCCGTCGCTGAGCCGCGCCGCCTGAGCGAGACCTCTCGGGCCCCTGTCTCGAACCCGGCCAAAGGGCCTGAGGCCCTTTGGAAACCCCGAACGGACTGGCGGGCCGAAGGCCCGTTCAACGGTTGGCGGTGGTGACCGGCGAGGTGACGCCGCCGAGCGAGACCCAGGCCGTCGCGTCCTGGCTCTCGCGCTTGATGAACACGTAGCCGGTCTTGTGCCAGGCCTCGATCACGTTGGTTTTGTTGTCGAGGATCAGGTCGCCCCGGTCGGTGATCAGGGTCAGGACCGCGTGGCCCTCGCCCTTCTCGTCGATCACCACGGTCATGCGCATCGCCCGCCGGGGCAGGCCGGCCTCGGCCAGCAGATGGCGCTTGAGCAGCTGGAAATCCTCACAATCGCCGATGCCGTCCTCGGCGAGGTCCCAGCGGTCGGCGACATGGAGATGCTCCATGTCGGTCTTCGGCTCGACCGACTTGTTCACCCGGCGGTTCACTGAGACGATCGTCGCCCAGATTGCCGGCGTCAGGCTGATGCGGGCCGGCTCGCTCCGGTCCACCGCGCATTCCGCCGCGTAGGATTGGCAGAACGTCACCCAGGCCGCGATCGGGCGGGCATCGCCGAGCACCTTGGCGCCGTTCTCTGCGGGCAGGCTCGCCAGGGTCTGGGCCTCGGCGGTGACCGCGAGGCCGAACAGCACCAGCGCGCCGGCGAGCGTGACCCGAACCGTCTTGAGAAGCCCCGCGCCCATCGAACCCGTCCTCGTTGTTGAGGACAGGATTGCGCCGCAGAGCCTCCGCGGCGCTGAAGCGGATCGGCGCAATTTTATCGATTCGCCCGCGGCGGCGGGCTCTAGCGCGACACCGTCGACGGGCGCCTTGAGAAACCCGGACAATCCGCGGCTTCCGGTTCGGAAACCGGAAACCTTGAGGCCGCGTTACGGTCCGTAGAAGAGCCGGATCACCCCGCCGTCTGGTCGAGCTTGCGCTCCGTCTCGCCCTTCAGCTCCGGAAAATCCGCCTGCGTATAGGCCCGGCCCCGGTGCGGGTCCTCGGTGACGCCGTCATGCTCCAGGCGGCGCAGCTGCACCCGGCGGATCTTGCCCGAGATGGTCTTGGGCAGCTCGGTGACGAATTCGAGGCCGCGCAGCCGCTTGAACGTCGCCAGCCGGGCATTGGTGAAGCGGAAGATGTCAAGCGCCGTCTCCGGGCCGGCCGAGGCGCCCGCCACCAGCGAGACGTAGGCCTTCGGGATCGTGTGGCGCATCGGATCGGGGATCGGCACCACCGCGGCTTCCGCCACCGCCGGATGCTCGATCAGCACGCTCTCCAGCTCGAACGGGCTGATCCGGTAGCCGGAGGATTTGAACACGTCATCGGCGCGGCCCACGAAGGTGTAGCATCCCTGGTCGTCCACGAAGGCGACGTCGCCGGTGCGGTAGAGCGCGCCGTCCGCGCCCGACAGGTTGCCGCTGCCGTCGTCGTAGCCCTGCATCAGGCCCGCGGGGCGATGCGCGCCGAGTTCGAGGCAGACCTCGCCCTCGCTGGCCGGCTCGCCATCCGCGTCGAGGACGCGCACGCTATAGCCGGGCAGCGGCCGGCCCAGGGCGCCGGGCACCACCGGCTGTCCGGGCGTGTTGGCCATCAGGGCCGTGGTCTCGGTCTGGCCGTAGCCGTCGCGGATCGTGACACCCCAGGCGTCCTTCACCCGCTCGATCACCTCGGGGTTCAGGGGCTCGCCGGCGGCGCAGATCTCGCGCAAAGCCAGCGTCCGGCCGGTGAGGTCCTCCTGGATGATCATCCGCCAGACGGTGGGCGGCGCGCAGAGCGTGGTGGCGCGCGTGCGCTCGAGTTGCGTGAGCAGCGCGGCTGCATTGAACGGCGCCTGGTTGATCACCAGGATGGTCGCGCCGGCATTCCAGGGGGCGAAGAACGACGACCAGGCATGCTTCGCCCAGCCCGGCGAGGAGACGTTGCAATGCACGTCCCCGGGCTTGAGCCCGAGCCAGTACATGGTCGAGAGCGCCCCGACCGGATAGGAGCGATGGCTGTGGCGCACCAGCTTCGGCTTCGCGGTGGTGCCGGAAGTGAAGTAGAGCAGCAGCGGGTCGTCGGCCGCGGTCGGCCCGTCGGGGGTAAAGGTCTCGGGCGCGCTAAACGCGTCGTCGTAGGCGCTCCAGCCCTCCGTCGCCGCGCCGGTGACGATGCGGATCGCGCCGCCGGTCTCCAGGCCGGCGAAGCGCCCGAGCTGCTCTGGGCCGGCGACGATCGCCCGGGGCCGGCCGCGGGCCAGGCGGTCGGCGAGCTCGTCCGCCGTGAGCAGGGTGGTGGCCGGGATGACCACGGCCCCGAGCTTCATCGCCGCCAGCATGGTCTCCCACAGGGCCGGGACGTTGCCGAGCAGCAGGAGCAGGGGGTCCCCGCGCTTCAGCCCGAGCCCGCGCAGATGGTTGGCGACCTGGTTGGACCGGCGCGCCATCTCCCCGAAGGTCAGGCTCTGCGCGGCGCCGCTGGCGGCCTCGACGATGTGCAGCGCGGTGCGGTCGCGGCTTTCCGGGCCGGCGAGCTCGGCGTCGAACCAGTCGAGCGCCCAGTTGAACGGCACCGGGTCCGGCCAGGCGAAGGCCGAAACGGCCCTCGCGTAGTCGGTACGATGGGCCAGCAGCAGATCACGGGCCTCCCGGAAGCTGGGCATGGTCGTTCCCCCCGTCGTTCTTGTTCGGCCGGCCGATCCGGCCAATCCCGCCCTCAGGCGGGAATCAGGTCCTCGCCGGCGGCGCCACGCGCGAGGCGCTGCACCATGCCGGCGTGGAAATGGCGGATCTCCTCGGCGATCGCCTCCACCGCGCGGCTGTTGCGGGGAAAGTCGTCGGCGTTGAGCCCGATCAGGCCGGCGGTGTAGCCGGTCTCGTTGTTCTCGAAGGGGTCGGCATAGAGCCAGGTCCACCAGTCCCGGGCCGGGACGAGGCTCGCGCCGGGCTTGACCCGCAAAGCCGCCAGGAACCGGAAGTGGCGGAGCAGCTCCTTGCGCCAGACCGCACGCGTCTCCGGAGCCACGTCGAAGGCCAACAGCTTCACGAGATGCTCGTTGATGGTCTCCTCGCGCCCGCGCGCCTTCTGGGCGACGATCGCGCGCGGGAAGGCCATCTCGAAGCGCGCTTCGCTATCGCGGTCTAGGACGTCCATCGCCCATTCCCCAGCTCAGATATTCTCGAACCGGGCCGGCCGCTTCTCCACGAAGGCGGCCATGCCCTCCTTCTGGTCCTTCGTGGCGAACATCGCGTGGAAGACCCGGCGCTCGAAGCGCACGCCCTCGGTGAGGGTGGTCTCGTAGGAGCGGTTGACCGCCTCCTTGGTCATCATGGCGATCGGCAGCGACATGGAGGCGATGGTCTCGGCGGCCTTCAGCGCCTCGTCGAGGAGCTGCTCCGCGGGGATCACCCGGGAGACCAGGCCGGCGCGCTCGGCCTCGGCGGAATCCATCATCCGGCCGGTCAGGCACATCTCCATGGCCTTCGACTTGCCGACGAACCGCGTGAGCCGCTGGCTGCCGCCGATCCCCGGCATGACGCCGAGCTTGATCTCGGGCTGGCCGAACTGCGCCGTGTCGGCCGCCAGGATGAAGTCGCACATCATGGCGAGCTCGCAGCCGCCGCCGAGCGCGTAGCCCGCCACCGCGGCGATGATCGGCGTGCGCACCCCCGTGAACCGCTCCCAGTCGGCGAAGCGGTCTTGCGCATACATCTCCGCGTAGGTCGCGTGCTGCATCTCCTTGATGTCGGCCCCGGCCGCGAAGGCCTTGGCCGAGCCGGTGATGACGATGCAGCCGATGCCCGGATCGGCATCCGCCTCGGTCGCCGCCCGGATCACCTCAGCCGTGAGCTGCGCGTTGATGGCGTTGAGCGCCTTGGGGCGGTTGAGGGTGATCAGCAGGACGCGCCCGCGCGTCTCCGTCAGGATCGTCTCGTAGGCGTCCATCACGACTCACTCCCCGATCCGCGAAGCATACGGATGATCGCGGAAAAGTCCTCTCCCCCGTGGCCCAGGCCCTCGAACAGCCCGTAGATCTGTGCGGCCTCGGCGCCGAGCGGCGTCGCCGCCCCCGAGGCCAGCGCCGCCGCCTGTGCCAGGCGGAGGTCCTTGAGCATCAGCGCGGCGGCAAATCCCGGCTTGTAGCCGGCATTGGCCGGCGAGGTCGGCACCGGACCCGGCACCGGGCAGTAGGTGGTGAGCGACCAGCACTGGCCCGAGGAGACCGAGGCGACGTCGTAGAGCGCCTGGTGCGACAGCCCGAGCTTTTCGCCGAGCGCGAAGGCCTCGCTGACGCCGATCATCGAGATCCCGAGGATCATGTTATTGCAGATCTTGGCCGCCTGGCCGGCGCCGGCCGCGCCGCAATGGAACACGTTCTTGCCCATGGCCTTCAGCAGCGGCTCAGCTTTCGCGAAGGCCGCCTCGGCTCCGCCAGCCATGAAGGTCAGCGTCCCGGCCTTGGCGCCCCCGGTCCCGCCGGAGACCGGCGCGTCCACGGACAGGCAGCCGCGTGCCTCGGCGAGGCCGTGGGCCTTGCGCGAAGACTCGACATCCACGGTCGAGGAATCGATCAGCAGGGTGCCGGCCGGCAGGGCGTTGGCGAGCTGGGTCCAGACCTCGACCACGTGCCGCCCGGCGGGCAGCATGGTGACCACCACCTCCGCCCCCTCGGCCGCATCAAGGGCAGAGCCCGCCACCGCGACGCCCGCGGCCCGGGCCGCCTCCAGGGAAGCCGGCGCGAGATCGAACCCGCGCACCGTGTGCCCCGCCTTCACGAGGTTGGCCGCCATGGGCCCGCCCATATTGCCGAGACCGATGAACCCGATGGTCTGTGCCATCATACCCCTCCCATTCGCTTGTTATTACCTCTCCCAACCATCCCCTCATCCTGAGGTGCGGCGAAGCCGCCTCGAAGGAGGGCTCCAGGGATCGCGCGGCGGCTGGAGGACTCCTTCGAGGCCCGGCGATCCTACGGATCGCCGGGCACCTCAGGATGAGGTGGGTGGTGGGAGAAGCCGCCTCACATCACACCGGCCCCGTGCGCGCGTCCGAAAACACCGGCTCCGCCCGTGGCTCGAGCCAGCCGGCGATCCGGGCCGGGTCGACCGCATCGAGGCGCGGCGGGTTCCAGCGCGGGCTCTTGTCCTTGTCGATCACCGCGGCCCGGATGCCCTCGCGGAAATCGCCCTCCTCCAGCAGCGCCAGCGAGGCGTGGAACTCGCGCTCCAGGCAGGCTTCGAGGTTGGGCGAGCGCCGGCCCAGGCGCAGCAGGCAGAGCGTCAGGACCAGGCTCGACGGGGACTTGGTCAGCAGGGTCTTGCGGGTCGTTACCGCGAAGTCGGACCCGTCCGCCTCCAGAGCCGACAGGATCTCGTCGACCATGTCGAAGGCGAAGCAGCGGTCGATGATCTCGCGATGCTGCGCAAGGGGCGGTTCGCCGGGATCGCGTGCCAGCCGGCCGAGCACGTCGCGCACGCCCGCGTCGCCGGCATCGGGCGGCAGGGCCGACAGCGCGTCGATCAGGTCCGGCAGCGCCTGCGTGGGCACCAGCAGATCGGCGAGCCCGCAAAAGATCGCGTCGGCGGCGGCAACCGGCTCGCCGGTCAGGCCGAGATAGGTACCGACCTGGCCGGGCGCGCGGGGCAGCAGCCAGGTGCCGCCGACATCCGGCAGGTAGCCGATGCCGGTCTCCGGCATGGCGACGCGGGAGCGCTCGGTGACGACCCGGTGGGCCGCATGCCCGGCGAGACCGACGCCGCCGCCCATGGTGATGCCGTCCATCACCACCACGAACGGTTTTTCGTAAGCCGCGATCCGGGAATCCAGCCGGTACTCGTCCCGCCAGAAGGCTTCCGCGAAGGCGGTGCCCGGGTTGTCGTACAGGCCGCGCAGGTCGCCGCCGGCGCAGAGGCCGCGCTCGCCCTCGCCGGTGAGCAGCACCGCGGCGAGGCCGGGATCGGCGGAGAACTGGTTCAGGGCGGCGTCGATCGCCAGGACCATGCCGTGGGTCAGGGCGTTCAGGGCCTTGGGCCGGTCGAGGCGCAGGCGCCCCAGGGCGCCGACGCGCTCGACGATCACATCGGACATCAGCGTCCCCCGGTCAGCGCGCGGGCGATGATCACCCGCATGATCTCGTTGGTGCCTTCGAGGATCTGGTGCACGCGCAGGTCCCGGACGATCTTCTCGATCCCGTACTCGGCGAGATAGCCGTAGCCGCCGTGCAGCTGCAGGGCTTGGTTGGCGACCTCGAAGGCGGCATCCGTCACGTGGCGCTTGGCCATGGCGCAGAGCTGCGTGGCCGCCGGGTCCTTGGCGTCGAGCGCGGCGGCGGCGTGCCGCAGGAAGGTGCGCGACACCTCCAGGGAGGTGGCCATGTCGGCCAGCCGGAACTGGAGCGCCTGGAAGTCGCTGAGCCGGGCCCCGAAGGCGCGCCGGTCGCCCATATAGGCCAGGGTCTTGTCGAGGGCCGACTGGGCGCCGCCCAGCGCGCAGGCGGCGATGTTGAGCCGGCCGCCATCGAGGCCGCTCATGGCGATGCGGAAGCCCTGGCCCTCCGCGCCCAGGCGGTTCACCACCGGGACCCGGCAGCCGTCGAACCGCACGGCCCGGGTCGGCTGCGCGTTCCAACCCATCTTGCGCTCTTCCGCGCCGAAGGAGAGGCCGGGCGTCCCCTTCTCGACCACGATCGCCGAGATGCCCTTCGGCCCCGCCGCGCCGGTGCGGACCATGCAGATGTAGAGGTCGCTGACGCCGGCGCCGGAGATGAACTGCTTCTCGCCGGTGAGCACGTAATGGTCGCCGTCCCGCTCGGCGCGGGTGCGCAGCGCCGCCGCGTCGGAGCCCGAGCCCGGCTCGGTCAGGCAGTAGCTGGCGATCGTCTCCATGCCCATCAGGGCCGGGATCCAGCGCCGGCGCTGGTCCGCGTCGCCGTAGGCATCGATCATCCAGGCGCACATGTTGTGGATCGACAGGAACGCCGCCACCGTCGGGCAGCCGGTGCTCAGCGCCTCGAAGATCAGGGCGGCGTCGAGCCGCGACAGGCCCGAGCCGCCGACATCCTCGCGGACATAGATGCCCGCCATCCCGAGCGCCGCGGCCGCCCGCAGGGTGTCGACCGGGAAGGTCTTGTCCCGGTCCCAGTCGAGGGCGTGCGGCGCGATATGCTCGGCCGCGAAGCCCAGCGCCATCTCGCGGATCGCGGTCCGATCCTCATCGAGCCCGAAACTCATGGGCGTAGCTCCACTAGGTCAGAACACGGCACCTGCCCCTGTGCGGGGGTAGGATCACCCGGCGGGTTCGGCACCAAACCTCTGAACCACCACGCTCTCCCCTCCCCCTTGCGGGGAGGGGTCAGGGGTGGGGGTGGTTCCAGATGAGACCCGGCGGTGCCTTCTGCACCACCCCCACCTCCAACTCCTCCCCGCAAGGGGGAGGAGAGCGCGTCGTGCATCCGGCGCGCATCGGAGCCGGCAAGGGCGGAGGCGGCCCTACCGCATCGTCGGGATGGAGAACTCCGCGCCGCTCTTGATGCCGCTCGGCCAGCGCTGCGTGACCGTCTTGGTCTTGGTGTAGAAGCGGATCGAGTCCGGCCCGTGCTGGTTCAGGTCGCCGAAGCCGGAGCGCTTCCAGCCGCCGAAGGTGTGGTAGGCGATCGGCACCGGGATCGGCACGTTGACGCCGACCATGCCGACATTCACCCGGGCGGTGAAGTCGCGCGCCGCGTCGCCGTCCTGGGTGAAGATCGCGACGCCGTTGCCGTATTGATGGGTCGAGGGCAGCGCCAGGGCCTCCTCGTAGTTCTGCGCCCGGACCACCGAGAGGACGGGACCGAAGATCTCTTCCTTGTAGATGGTCATGTCGGGGGTCACGCGGTCGAACAGCGAGCCGCCCATGTAGAAGCCGTTCTCGTAGCCCTGGAGCTTGAAGCCGCGGCCGTCGACGGCGAGATGCGCGCCCTCGGCGACGCCCTGGTCGATGTAGCCGGCGACCTTCCGGACCGCCTCGGCGGTGACCAGCGGGCCGTAATCTGCCGAGCCGTCATGCGAGGGGCCGATCTTGAGGGACTCGACCCGCGGGATCAGCTTCTCCATGAGCCGGTCGGCCGTGGCCTCGCCCACCGGCACCGCCACCGAGATCGCCATACAGCGCTCGCCGGCCGAGCCGTAGCCGGCGCCGATCAGGGCATCGACCGCCTGGCCCATATCGGCGTCCGGCATGATGATCATGTGGTTCTTGGCGCCACCGAAGCACTGGGCGCGCTTCCCCGTCTGGGCGGAGCGCACGTAGATGTACTCGGCGATCTGCGAGGAGCCGACGAAGCCCACCGCGCGGATGTCCTCGTCGTCGAGGATCGCATCGACGGCTTCCTTGTCGCCGTTGACGACGTTGAGGATGCCTGGCGGCAGACCGGCCTCCAGGAAGATCTCGGCGATGCGCAGCGGCACGCTCGGGTCGCGCTCGGACGGCTTCAGGATGAAGGCGTTGCCGCAGGCGATGGCCGGGGCGCATTTCCACAGCGGGATCATGGCCGGGAAGTTGAACGGCGTGATGCCGGCGACCACGCCGAGCGGCTGGCGCAGGGAATAGACGTCGATGCCAGGGCCGGCGCCCTCGGTGTACTCGCCCTTGAGCAGGTGCGGGATTCCGCAGGCGAACTCGACCACCTCGACGCCGCGCTGAATGTCGCCCTTGGCGTCCGGCACGGTCTTGCCGTGCTCGGAGGCGAGCAGCTCGGCCAGGGCGTCGTTCTCACCGCGAATGAGTTCGAGGAAGCGCATCATCACCCGGGCGCGCTTCTGCGGGTTGGTGGCCGCCCAAGCCGGCTGGGCCGCCGCAGCGTTCTCCACCGCGGCGCGCATCTCGGCCTTGCTGGCCAGCGCGACCTTGGCCTGGACCTCGCCGGTCGAGGGGTGGAACACGTCGGCGAACCGCCCGCTCTCGCCGCCGACGAAACGGCCGCCGATGAAGTGTCCGATCGTGCGCATGAGCGCCTCCCTGTTGTCGTTATCGATTTGGTTTTGGCGCAGCCTAACAGGATCGCTTGAACGATAAAGCCGGATGCGCTTACAGCGGCCGTGCATCGATGCACAGCGGGTTTGCGAGCATGAGCCGGACGGGGCGCAACTGGGACGACCTGCGCTTCTTCCTGGCGGTGGCGCGCACCGGCACCCTGAGCGCCGCCGCGGCGCGCACCGGCACCGAGCACACCACCGTGGGGCGGCGGATCCGTGCCCTGGAAGAGGGGCTCGGCGCCCGCCTGTTTCACCGCAGCAACCTCGGCTACGCGCTCACCGAGGACGGCGCCCACCTGCTGACCGTGGCCGAGGCCATGGAAAGCGCTTTTCTGTCGGCCAAGACCGCCACGGAGGCGGGGGCCCAGTCCGTGTCCGGCACGGTGCGGATCGGCGCCCCGGACGGGTTCGGCAGCGTGTTCCTGGCCTCGCGGATGCACCGGCTGACCGAGCGCCATCCGGGGCTGGAGGTCGAGATCATGGCGACCGCGCGGATCTTCAGCCTGTCGAAGCGCGAAGCCGACATCGTCATCGGGCTGTCGACCCCGCAGCAGGCCCGGGTGGTGGCGCGCCGGCTCACCGATTACCGGCTGTTCGTCTACGGGGCCGAATCCTACCTCACCACTGCGGCGCCGATCGCCGCCGTCTCGGACCTCACAGCGCATCCCTTCGTCGGCTACATCGAGGACATGCTGTTCGCGCGCGAGCTGAACTATCTCGGCGCCCTGGAGCCTGCCGTGACCGCGCGGCTGCGCTCGACCAACCTGCTGGCCCAGGTCCACGCGACGCTGAACGGCGCCGGCCTGTGCATCCTGCCGGCCTTCATCGCGGCGGCCCATCCCGGGCTGGCCCCGGTGCTGCCCGAGGCGGTGTCGCTGACGCGCTCGTTCCACATGCACATCCACGAGGACCACCGGAAGGCGGCCCATATCCGGGCGGTGGCGGGCTTCATCGCCGGCGAGGTCGAGGCGGCCGGCGCGCTGTTCGCCGGGCCGGCGGTGTAAGCGGCGGCGGTTTCGCGGCGGCGGCGCGCGCCGTAAGATCGACGCGTCCGCAGGCCGGCATGGCCACTGGGTGAAGGATCAAAACGATGGTCGCCTCAATCGCCTTGCCCCGGCTGATGCGCATCGGCGCCGGCGCCTCGCGGCTGCTGCCGGAGGTGCTGGGCCAGCTCGGCCTGTCGCGCCCCTTCGTGGTCACCGACCCCTATCTGGTCAGCAGCGGCCGCACCGACACGCTGCTCGAACGCCTGACCAGCGCCGGCACCCGCGCGACGATCTTTTCCGAGACCGTGCCCGACCCGACCGTCGCCTCCGTGGAGGCGGCGCTGGCCGCGCTCCAGGCCGGCGACTTCGACTGCGTGGTCGGCTTCGGCGGCGGCAGCCCGATGGACACCGCCAAGGCGGTGGCCGTTCTGGCCCGGCACGGCGGCCATATGCGCGACTACAAGGCGCCCCGCCAGCAGGACGAGCCGGGCCTGCCGATCGTCGCGATCCCCACCACCGCCGGCACCGGCTCGGAGGCGACCCGGTTCACCATCGTCACCGACGAGGCCTCGGACGAGAAGATGCTTTGTATCGGGCTGGCCTATCTGCCCGTGGCGGCGCTCGTGGATTACGAGCTGACGCTGACCAAGCCCAAGCGCCTCACCGCCGATACCGGCATCGACGCGCTGACCCACGCCATCGAGGCCTACGTCTCGCGCAAGTCCAACCTGTTCTCGGACGGGCTCGCCCTCCAGGCGATGCACCTGATCGCCCCGAACCTGCGCCGGGTCTGGACCGATCCCAGCGACCGCGCGGCGCGCGAGGCGATGATGCTCGGCGCGACCCAGGCCGGCATCGCCTTCTCGAACGCCTCGGTGGCGCTGGTCCACGGCATGAGCCGACCGATCGGCGCGCATTTCCACGTGGCGCACG
This sequence comes from Methylobacterium sp. J-001, assembly GCF_022829565.1. Lineage (NCBI taxonomy): Bacteria > Pseudomonadati > Pseudomonadota > Alphaproteobacteria > Hyphomicrobiales > Methylobacteriaceae > Methylobacterium > Methylobacterium sp. J-001. The sequence goes on along the minus strand of NZ_JAKSYN010000104.1, from coordinate 61,526 downwards.
GGCTCTCGAACGCGATGCTGCTGCCGGTGGTCACCGCCTTCTCGGCTCCTGCCGCGGTGCGGCGCTACGCAGCCTGCGCCCGGGCCATGGGCATCCCCGGCGTCGACGGCGACGACCGGGCCGCCGTCAGCGCCCTGGTGGCGGAGCTCGAGGCCCTCAACGACGACCTCGATGTGCCCGGCCCCCGGGAATACGGGATCGACCCGGACCGCTGGGAGGCGCTGCTCCCGACCATGGCCGCCCAGGCCCTGGCGTCCGGTTCCCCCGCCAACAACCCGATCGAGCCGACCGCCGAGGAGATCCAGGCGCTGTATCGGCGGGTGTGGGCGGCCTAATCGTCGCCGATGAAAGGCGCTGGTTTCCTCTCCCGTGAGAGCTTGCGGATTCACACGTCGGGTCGCCAGAACACACGGGAGACACCGCGGCTCTCCCTCCCCCCTCTGCGGGGGAGGGTGGCCCCCGAAGGGGGTCGGGAGAGGGGAGCGACGGTGCAGGAGAAAGCGCCGGCCTACACGCCTGCGCGGCCTCTTCCGAAAGCCGAGTTCCCCTCTCCCGACCCGGCCTGACGGCCGGCCCACCCTCCCCCGCAGAGGGGGGAGGGGGACGCGCTTGAGATCAGCCTTGGCCCACATCCGGCAGCGATGGGTGAATATCGTGGCCGTGCGGGAATGGGAGCGCGTCGTGCCCTCCAAGAGCGAGAAGAGCGCCTATTACTTCGCCGCAGCCGTCAGCGGGCAGCCGCTCTCGGCCGGGCTCGCGTAGGCTTCCTTGCCCGGGATGGTGGCGAGTTGCTTGTAGAGGTCCCACTCGCCCTTCGACTCGGCCGGCTTCTTGGCCTCGAACAGGTACATGTCGTGCACCATGCGGCCGTTCGGCTGGACGATGCCGCCATGGGCGAAGACATCGTCCACCGGGAGCGCCTTGAGCTTGGCGTTGACCGCCTCGGTCTCGTCGGTGCCCGCCGCCTTCACGGCCTTCAGGTAGGACAGGACCGCCGAGTAGGTGCCGGCCTGGATCATGTTCGGCATCCGGCCCGTGCGCTTCATGAAGCGCTGGCCGAAGGCGCGGGTCTCGTCGTTGGCGTCCCAGTACCAACCCTCGGTCAGCGTCAGGCCCTGCGCCACCTTGAGGCCGAGCCCATGCACCTCCGAGAGGGTGAACAGCAGCGCCGCGAGCTTCTGGCCGCCCTCGACGATGCCGTATTCGGCCGCCTGCTTGATCGAGTTGGAGGTGTCGAGGCCGGCATTGGCGAGCCCGATCACCTTGGCCTTCGAACCCTGCGCCTGGAGCAGGAACGAGGAGAAATCCTGGTTCGAGAGCGGGTGGCGGACGCTGCCCAGCACCTTGCCGTTGTTGGCGAGCACCACGCGGCTGGTATCGGCCTCCAGCGCCGAGCCGAAGGCGTAATCGGCGGTCAGGAAGAACCACGTGTCGCCGCCGGCCCGGGTCAGCGCGCCGCCGGTGCCGACCGCGAGCGCCCGCGTGTCGTAGGCCCAATGGTAGCCGTAGGGCGTGCAGGCCTTGCCGGTGAGGTCGCTCGACGCCGCCCCGGTGGTGATCGTGATCTTCTTCTTCTCCTTCGACAGGCCCTGGACCGCCAGCGCCACGGAGGAGGTGGTCAGCTCCATGATCGCGTCGACGCCGTCGCGGTCGTACCATTGCCGGGCGATCCCCGAGGCGATGTCGGGCTTGTTCTGGTGGTCGGCCGAGAGGATCTCGATCGGCACGCCGTCGATCTTGCCGCCCATATCCGCCACCGCCATCCGGGCGGCTTCGATGGAGCCCTGGCCGCCGAACTCGGCATAGAGGCCGGACTGGTCGTTGAGTACGCCGATGCGCACGACGTTGCCGGAGAAGGCCCCTTGCGCCGAAGCCGGGCCCGAGCCCAGGATCGTGCCCGCCAAAGCAGTGGCCAGCACTGCACTGCCAAATCGTCTGATCATGTCACTCCCCGGCATGTTTTGCCCGGATGATCCGAGCACCCGATTCTGACGCGGGTTCGGGATCAGACTATTGCAGCCGCGGAAGTCGCGCCACGGCCAGGATTGGGCCGAGATTGAGAGATCGCGCCGGTTGTGACGCACGCCGGCGACCGCCCCGTTTCCGGACCGTATCCGTCGGGCGCAGTTATAATACCTTAACCATAATTACACGAATGGCCGCGCAGGGTCCGGTGATGGACGGCAATTCGGCCGTCTCCGGCGCGTGGCGATGCGATGAATCCAGCCCGTCTCGCCGTCCTCGGCATCGCTCTCGCAGCGGGCAGCGGGGCGGCGTTCCTGATGAGCGGCGGCGATCCGCCTCCGCCGCCCCCGCCCCCGAAGGCCGAGCTGCCGCCGCCGCCTCCGATGACCGAGGTGCTGGTGGCCGCCGCCGACATGCCGATGGGCCAGGTCCTGCGGGCTGCGGACCTGCGCTGGCAGCCCTGGCCGGATGGCGCCATGACGGCGGGCTATATCAGCCGCAAGGACAACGCGAAGGCGCTGGACGAGACAGTCGGCGCCTCCGTGCGCTCCGGCTTCCTCGCGGGCGAGCCGATCCGGGCGCAGAAGCTGGTCCGGCCCGACAGCGGCTTCATGGCCGCGATCCTGCCCGCCGGGATGCGCGCGGTCGCCATCGTCACCGACAGCCGCGGCACCAATTCGGCCGGCGGCTTCATCCTGCCCAATGACCGCGTCGATGTGATCCGCACCTTTCGCGACGACGCCAACTCGCGCGCGAACAACAGCGAGGTCCAGTTCTCCCAGACCATCCTGACCGATATCCGCGTCCTGGCGATCGGTCAGCTGATCCAGGAGAAGAACGGCACCAACGTCGTCACCGGCGAGACCGCCACCCTCGCCGTCACCCCCGCCCAGGCGGAGACTTTGACGCTCGCCCAGAAGGTCGGCTCGCTCTCGCTCGCGCTGCGCAGCCTCGCGGATGCGGGCCGGCCAGCCGAGCCGGTCGAGTCCGCAATGGCGCAGACGCCCGAACCCGGATTGACCGTCGTGCGCTTCGGCGTCGCGCGGCAGCAGACGCCGTGATCCCCATGATTGCCCTGCCGACCCTCCTCCGCTCGGCGCGTGCCGTCGCGTTGCTGGCCCTGGTGCATGCCGGGCCGCTCGGCGCGCAGGAGCGCCCGACCCTCGGCCCTGCCCCGGTGCTCACGGTGGGCTCCGCGGAGGCCGCCTCGAGCCGCCGGGTCGAGCTGACCGCAGGCCGCTCGGTGATCGTCGACCTGCCGCGGGACGCCAAGGAGGTGTTCGTCGCCAATCCGGCGGTGGCCAACGCCGTCGTCCGCTCGACCCGAAAGGTGTTCGTGATCGGCATGGCCGATGGCGCCACCTCGATCTTTATCATGGACGCCGAGGGCCGCCAGATCGCCGCCCTCGACGTCACCGTGGCCCGGGACCTCAACCTCGGGACGCTGCGCGAGTTGCTCGGCCAGAGCATCCCGGGCGGCCGCTTCGACGTGCGCTCGTCGGGCGCCTCGGTGCTGCTGTCGGGCTCGGTCAATTCCTCCTCGGACGCCCAGCAGGCGATCGACATCGCCAACGCCTTCGTCGGCCTGGGCGGCGCCGCGGCCGCCACGGGTGCGCCGAGCGGCGGCGTCTCGGCCGGCGCGCGGGGCGCGGTGATCAACAACCTCACGATCCGCAACAAGGATCAGGTGATGCTGCGCGTCACCGTGGTCGAGGTGTCCCGCAACGTCCTGAAGCAGTTCGGGATCAACATGACGGGGAATTGGTCGGCGCTGAACCCGGTCAGCACGGTTACAGACGCGGCGACCGGACTCGTGACCTCGCCAACTCTCAACAACACCCTGCCCTTCCCGATCACCGGCGGCAGCACGCCCTCGGGCAACCAGTTCCAGGCCTCCGTCAAGGGAGCCGGATTCTCGCTGCAGGCGACGCTGAAGGCCTTCGAACAGGCTGGCGTGTCGCGCATCCTGGCCGAGCCGACCCTGACCGCGATCTCCGGGGAGGCCGCGAAGTTTCTGGCCGGCGGTGAATTCCCGGTTCCGTCCTCGGCGTCCTGCGTGGTCGGCGGCATCTGCACGCCCGGCATCACCTTCAAGCCCTACGGCGTCTCGCTCTCCTTCACGCCCGTGGTTCTGGCCGACAACCGGATCTCGATCCGCGTGGCCACGGACGTGACCGAGATCGATCCGCAACAGAGCTTCAACTACACGGTCGGCAACAACACGGTGGCCGTGCCCGGGACGCGCGTGCGCCGTTCCGAGACCACCGTCGAGCTGCCCTCGGGCGGCGTGATGATGACCGCTGGCCTGATCCAGCAGGTGAACAAGCAGGCGATCTCAGGCCTGCCCGGGCTGATCAATCTGCCGATCCTCGGCGCGCTGTTCCGGTCCCGGGACTACCAGCGCATGGAGACCGAGTTGATGATCATGTGCACCCCCTACATCGCCCGGGTGATGGAGCCCAAGCAGGTGGCCCGGCCCGACGACAATTTCGTGGACGCCACCGACGGGCAGGCCGTGCTGCTCGGTCAGGTCAACCGCATCTACGGCAAGGTCGGCGCCGCCCCGCTCGGGCGCACCTATCGCGGCCGTGTCGGCTTCATCGTCGAGTAGCGCCCCGCTTCCAGGATCGGACCCATGACTCGACGCCACTCGCTCGCCCCGGCCCGTTTTGACGTCGCACGCCGCCCGGCCAGCCTGCTGGCCGCCTGCGCGCTCGGCCTGCTGGCCGCCGCCTGCAAGGGCGAGCCCGCCGCCACCGGGGGGATCGACCTGTCGGATTACCGCGCGCGGCACCCGATCGTGCTGGCCGACGGAACCCGCAGCCTCGACGTCTTCGCCACCGGGCCGGGCCATCTCGATCCGCGCCAGGCCGGCGATATCGACGCCTTCATGCTGGAATACCGCCGCTACGGCCGCGGCGGCATCCTGATGGAGGTGCCCCAGGGCCTGCCGCCGGCCCAGGCCGACGCCGTCGCACGCACGGCGGTATCCCTGCTCCGGCGCGGCACCGAGGACGGCGTCGGCGCCCGCGAGATCGCCCAGTCGCCCTATCCGGTCGCGGCGCCGGGTCTGGCCGCGCCGATCCGGCTGAGCTTCCAGCGCATGCAGGCCAAGGTCGCCGACCAGTGCGGGCTGTGGCCCCAGGACCTCGGCACCTCGAACTTCGCGTCCGATTACAGCAACCGGCCGAGCTGGAACCTCGGCTGCGCCACCCAGGCGACCGTGGCCGCCCAGGTGGCCGACCCGATCGACCTGGTGCGCGGCCGGCCGGAGGGTCGGATCGACACGGTCAAGCGCGTCCGGGACATCGGCCAGTTGCGGGACGGCAAGGATCCGTCAACCACATGGCGGCAAGATGGGACCAACGCCGTCAAGTCTCAGGTCAGTAACTAGGACGGGCGGTGCAACCTCTCACGCCGTCACCGAAGCCGCGACGCGACCACGAACCCGAAAGTGCCGTCATGGCGGACCCGTCCGAGACATCCGAGCGTACGATCGCCCCGGTGCCCCGGATCACGATCCAGGCCTTCTGCGAAACCGGCGAGACCGCCGCGATGCTCGAGGGCGCAGCCCTCGACCGGCGCATGCAGAAGGCGCAGATCAAGGTCCGGATGGGCGGCGGGGCCGCGGCGATCGAGGCCTACCGGCACGCACCGACGCCCAATGTCATCATCATCGAGATGCAGGGCGTGCGCTCGAAGCCGGTCGAGTGCCTGGATGCCCTGGCCGAGGTCTGCGATGAAGGCACCCGCGTCCTGGTGATCGGCCACGTCAACGACGTGACCCTGTACCGCCAGCTGATCCAGCGCGGCGTGTCCGACTACCTGATGGCGCCGGTCGAGCCGCTGACCCTGATCGCGGCGATCTCCGACCTGTTCACGGCGCCGGGCGTCAAGCCGGTGGGCCGCACGATAGCGGTCTACGGTGTCAAGGGCGGCATCGGCGCCTCGACGGTGGCACATAACTTTGCCTGGTCGATCGCCCGGAACCAAGGCGTCCAGACGGTGATCGCCGATCTCGACATCGCCTTCGGCACCGCCTCGCTCAACTTCAATCAGGACCCGCCCCAGGGCATCGCCGAGGCGGTGTTCGCCCCCGAGCGCCTGGATTCGGCCCTGGTCGAACGGCTGCTGTCGAAATGCAGCGACAATCTGAGCCTGCTCTCGGCCCCGGCGAGCCTCGACCGAACCATCGACCTGTCGGAGCCCGCCTTCGATTCCCTGATCGAGTACCTGCGTGCCAGCGTGCCCTGCGTGGTCCTCGACATCCCGCATCAGTGGAGCGCGTGGTCGAAGCGCGTGCTGACGGCGGCTGACGAGATCCTGATCGTCGCGGGCCCCGACCTCGCCTGCCTGCGCAACGCCAAGAACCTGCTCGGGGCGCTCCAGCATGGCCGCCCGAACGACCAGCCGCCCCGGATCCTGCTCAACGGCGTCGGCATGGCCAAACGGCCGGAGATCGGCGCCGCCGAGTTCGCCAAGGCGCTGGACGCGCCGATCGCCGCCACGATCCCGTTCGAGCCGACCCTGTTCGGCACCGCCGCCAACAATGGCCAGATGATCGCCGAGATCCAGGCCGGCTCGAAAGTGGCCGAGCTGTTCAACGATCTGGCAGCGGTCACCCTTGGGCGCCCCGAGACCCGGCGCAGCAAGTCCAGCCTGCTGGAGCCGCTGCTGGCCAAGCTCGCCGGCCGCAAGGCCTCGTGATGCGCGAGATCTTTACCGGGATGAAGCCTCACGCGGGCGCCTTGGACCTGACCAATGTTCGGTAGGCGACAATCCGGAACCGCTCCGACGACACCCGCACCGGCCCCGCCGGTGCGGGCCGCTTTGCCGACAGCGCCGGTGCTGCGCGATTCCACCCCGGCGCCAAAGCTGACGCCCAAGCCCGCCGCCCCGGCGGTGGTCGAGAACCTGCGCTCCGAGGATTACTACCGGACCAAGAGCCTGATCTTCGGCGCCTTGATCGAGGCGATCGACCTCACGCAGCTCTCGCGCCTCGACGCCGAGACCGCCCGGGAGGAGATCCGCGACATCGTCACGGAGATCATCGGGCTCAAGAACATCGTCCTGTCGATCGCCGAGCAGGAGGAGCTGCTCGACGACATCTGCAACGACGTGCTGGGCTACGGCCCGCTGGAGCCGCTGCTCGCTCGCGACGACATCGCCGACATCATGGTCAACGGCGCCAACCGGACCTTCATCGAGGTCAACGGCAAGATTCAGCTGACCAATGTGCGGTTCCGCGACAACCAGCAATTGATGAACATCTGCCAGCGCATCGTCAGCCAGGTCGGGCGGCGCGTGGACGACGCCTCGCCGATCTGCGACGCGCGCCTGCCGGACGGCTCGCGCGTCAACGTGATCGCGCCACCGCTGGCCATCGACGGGCCGGCGCTCACGATCCGCAAATTCAAGAAGGACAAGCTCACCCTGGAGCAGCTCGTGCGCTTCGGGGCGATCTCCCCGGAGGGCGCCGAGGTCCTGAAGATCATCGGCCAGTCGCGCTGCAACGTCGTCATCTCGGGCGGTACGGGCTCCGGCAAGACCACGCTGCTGAACTGCCTCACCGCCTTCATCGAGCACGACGAACGGGTCATCACCTGCGAGGACGCGGCCGAGCTGCAGCTCCAGCAGCCTCATGTCGTGCGCCTGGAGACGCGCCCCCCGAACATGGAGGGTCAGGGACAGGTCACCATGCGCGACCTCGTCAAGAACTGCCTGCGCATGCGGCCGGAGCGGATCATCGTCGGCGAGGTCCGCGGACCCGAGGCCTTCGACCTGCTCCAGGCCATGAACACCGGCCACGATGGCTCGATGGGCACGCTGCACGCCAACAGCCCGCGCGAATGCCTGTCGCGGATCGAGTCGATGATTTCGATGGGCGGCTTCACGCTGCCGTCGAAGACCCTGCGCGAGATGATCTGCGGCTCGATCGACGTGGTGATCCAGGCCATGCGCCTGCGCGACGGCTCCCGGCGCATCACCCACATCACCGAGGTGCTGGGCATGGAGGGCGACGTGATCACCACCCAGGACGTCTTCCTCTACGATATCGTCGGCGAGGATCCGAACGGGAAGCTGATCGGGCGCCATCGCTCGACAGGCGTCGGCCGGCCGAAATTCTGGGAGCGGGCCCGCTATTACGGCCTGGATCGCCGGCTTGGCGAGGCGCTCGACGCCGCCGAAGTCGTCAACGGGGCCTAGCATGCCCGATTCGTCCCAGATGCCGATCGCGGCCGGATTGATCGGCATCGCCGTGGCGGCCGTCGCCTACGTGGCCGTGCTACCGCTGCTCGGCGGCCAGCGCCGGGCGAGCAAGCGCTTGAAATCGATCGGCGTCTCGGCCTCCGGGGCGGCGGTGCGCGGCGTCGCGGTCAACCGCCGCGAGCAGGTTGCCAAGACGCTGAGCGAGATCGAGGCGAAGGCCAAGAACGCCAACAAGGCCACGCTGGAGCTGAAGCTCGCCCGCGCCGGCCTAAGCTGGACGAAGCGGACCTTCTACACCGTCTCGGGGGGCTGCGCCGCAATCCTCGGCCTGCTTCTGTTCCTCATCACCGACAGCCCGGTGGCCGCAGCCGGCGCCGCCTTCGCGGGGGGCTTCGGCCTGCCCGCCTGGCTGCTGCGCCACCTGCGGCTCCGGCGCATCGCGAAGTTCAACAAGGAGCTGCCCAACGCCGTCGACGTGGTGGTGCGCGGCATCCGCACCGGCATCCCGGTCGGCGACTGCTTCCGCATGGTCTCGCGCGAGGCCGAGGAGCCGGTGCGCAGCGAGTTCAGGACGGTGATCGAGACCCAGGCGATGGGCCTCTCGCTGGGCGAGGCCGTCTCGCGCCTGTTCGAGCGGGTGCCGACCGCCGAGGTGAACTTCTTCGCGATCGTGATCAACATCCAGCAGCAATCGGGCGGCAACCTGTCGGAGGCGCTGAACAATCTCTCGGTGGTCCTGCGCGACCGGGCCAAGATGCGCGGCAAGGTCCAGGCGATGAGCATGGAGGCCAAGGCCTCGGCCTCGATCATCGCGTGCCTGCCCTTCGGCGTGGCGGGCATCACCACGCTGACCAGCCCGGACTACATCTCGCTGCTCTGGACGACGGATATCGGCAAGATCGCGCTGGTGGGCGCGGCGATCTGGATGTCGATCGGCGTCTTCACGATCAAGAAGATGATCGCCTTCGATTTCTGAGCCGTAGCTGATCGGGATCCCGTTCCATGATCGACGCCATCGCGGAGAAGCTGTTCGATCCCCGTTTCATGGGGGCACTGCTGACCGCCATCGCGGCAGCCGCAACCGCCTTTGCGGTGGCGCAGCCCTTCTTCGAAACGGACAAGCTTGCCAAGCGGATGAAGCTCGTCAGCGACGAACGCGAGCTTATCCGGCGGCGAGAGCGCCAGGTGGACCGGGTGCGGCCGAACGATCGGGCGACGCTGCGCGTCGCGCCCAAGGCTTACATGAAATCCATCGTCGACCGCTACCAGCTGAACCGCTGGCTCGGGACCGACACCGCCAAGCGCAAGCTGATGATGGCGGGCTATCGCGGCCAAGGCGCGGAAACCACGTTCCTGTTCTTCCGCCTGATCGTCCCGCTGGCCGCCGTGATCACGGCGTTCTTCTACCTGTTCGTGCTCGAGGCGATCGACGCCACATACCTGATGCGGATCGGGATGGTGATCGGCACAGCCTATGCCGGCATCAAGGCGCCGGAGCTGTTCCTGCTCAACACCGCCAAGAAGCGGCAGGCCGAGATCAGGCGGGCGTGGCCGGACGCCCTCGACCTGACGCTGATCTGCGTCGAATCCGGTATGGCGATCGAGAACGCATTCCGGAAGGTGAGCACCGAGATCGCCACGTCCTCGGTGGTGCTGGCCGAGGAACTCGCCCTTATGACGGCCGAGATGTCGTTCCTGCCCGATCGGCGGCAGGCCTACGAGAACCTGGCGCTGCGGACCGGGCTCGAGCCCGTGAAGTCGGTGGCGACCGCGCTGATCCAAGGCGAGCGCTACGGCACGCCGGTGGGTCAGGCCCTGCGGGTCTTGAGCCAGGAGAGCCGCGACCAGCGCATGAACGAGGCCGAGAAGAAAGCGGCCAGCCTGCCGCCCAAGCTGACCGTGCCGATGATTCTGTTCTTCCTGCCCGTGCTGTTCGTCGTGATCATCACGCCGGCCGTCATCCAGGTCATGCAGATGCAGTGACGGCGCGATGCTCGACCCGTCAGGCGCTCAGCGGATACGACCGGGGCGGGTCGGCTCGAAGACGATGCGGCGGTGGAACGCGCACCAGCTCTTACCGTCGGAGACCGGCGCACCGCAGCAGATCGCGCGGTCGTTCGGCTCGCCGATGATGTACTTGCATACGAAGGCCCCGGACTGCGCGAAGGGCACACGCAGATCAGCCGACGGCTCCTGGACGCCCTCGGCATCGCCGATCTGAGACATACGGACGAGTTGATTCATGGCGGTGATCGGCTCAATAAGCAGGCTGCACGGTCGGCGCAGGCGCCTCGGCAGAGAGGGAGGATCGGACGCTCCTCCTTCAGGCGGCGGCCCCGTCTCGCATGTCCGGAGCTTGCGTCGCTCGGAACGGCATCGGGGGCGACCCGCCCGAACCGGCCTCTACGGCTGGCGCGGTGAGCGTCATCGTGCTGTCGTAACTGGGGTTACAACGATTGAAAACAAGACCAGCGTGCATTCGCTGCATCGGACCACGGTGCGCGGTGCGTAGCTGGCTGTCGGATTGCGGGCGCGCCACGACCGGCGTCGCCCCTGACGAAACCGCCCGACCGCGAAGCCGCAGGGCCGCGACCGGGCGTGCAACCCGCCCCGGCCTGTGGTTTGGTGGGTGCTCTCGCGAACAGAGCCGGATTGCGGATCATGGCCCACCCGCCCCTCGTGACCCCCGAATGGTTGCACGACCGCCGCGATGCCCCCGACATCGTGGTGCTCGACGCCTCGTGGTACCTGCCGGCCGCCGGCCGCGATGCCGCCGCCGAGTACCAGGCCGCGCATATTCCTGGGGCCCTGCGCTTCGACCTCGACGCCATGAGCGATACCGAGTCGAGCCTGCCGCACATGCTGCCCCGCTCCGACGTGTTCGCCTCGCGGATGCGCGCGCTGGGCATCGGCGACGGCATGCAGATCGTCGTCTATGACGGCCAGGGCCTGTTCTCAGCCCCCCGAGTCTGGTGGATGCTCAAGACCTTCGGGGTGCGGGACGCGCTGGTGCTGGATGGCGGCCTGCCCGCCTGGATCGCCGCGGGCTACCCCACCGAGGACGGCGACCCCGCCCCCCGCGAACGGCGCCACTTCACCGCCCGGCTCGACCACGGCGCCGTAGCGGACGCCAACGATGTCGCCGGGGCCCTGGAGACCGGCTCGGCTCAGGTGGTCGATGCCCGCTCAGCCACCCGCTTCCGCGGCGAGGAGCCGGAGCCGCGGCCGGGCGTCCGCCCGGGCCACATGCCGGGGGCGCATAACCTGCACTACGCGTCCCTTCAGAGCGACGGCCGCCTGAAGAGCCCGGAGAAGCTGGAAACGCTGTTCGCGGAGAGTGGCATCGATCCCGACCGGCCGGTCGTGACCACCTGCGGCTCCGGCGTCACCGCGGCGATCATCGCCCTGGCCCTGGAGACCATGGGCCGGCCGGCTCGCGGCCTCTACGACGGGTCCTGGTCCGAATGGGGCGCCGACACGGCACGGCCAGTCGCGACGGGCGCATAAGGCCAAGTCCCGGTTTTAAGAGGTCGCCGACCGTTTGGGGGTGCAGGGCAACGCCCTGCTCATCAGGGCTCCGCCCCGATACCCCGCCAAAGGGCCCGGCCCTTTGAAAACCCCTGACTCAAGCCGTCCGCACCGTCGGGCGCTTGTCGGCCGAACTCCACTGCATCAGCCCAATCATCACGGCGATGGTGCCGACATAGACCAGCCCCTGCAGGGCGGTGGGCCGGTCGGTATAGCCGACCAGGGCATGCAGCACCCGGCCCGGCCAGGAATTTTCCGCGATCACGCCCGAGCTGTTCCACAGGGTCTGGCCGAGGATATCCACGACACCGGCATTGGCCAGGAACTGGGCGGCCTGCGACGCGAGCCCCGCGGCAAGGAAGATGATCAGCGCGCTCGTGATCGAGAACACGTAGCGGCTCGGGATCGAGGCCAGACCGAGATAGGTCACCGCGGAGAGGAAGATGCCTGCCCCGATGCCCGCGAAGGCGCCGAACTGGATGTCCGCGCCCGAGGTGCCGGAGGCCACAAGGCCGTAGAGGAACAGAACCAGCTCGGCCCCCTCGCGTAGGATCGCGGCGCCGACGACGATCGAGAGGGCGGCGGCCTCACGTTCGCCCGAGCGCACCGCCTCGCCGGCCGCGCGCAACTCGCCCGCGAGCTCCTTGCCGTGCTTGCTCATCCAGGTGTTGTGCCAGATCAGCAGCAGCACCGCGACGATCAGCACGGCAGCGTTCAGGATGTCCTGGCCGCTGCCCTCGAAGGCATCGGAGATCGATTCGGCGAACAGGGCGACGAGGCCGGCCCCGGCGAGACCGCCGACGACGCCGAGCAGCACCCAGCGCATCCGGCCCGGGATGCCCCGTGTCGCCGCGAGCACGATGGAGATGATCAGGCCCGCCTCGATGACTTCGCGGAAGGCGATGATGAACGCGCCGATCATGGCGTTCTCCTCAGTTGAACGCGGACCGCGCTACCAGACCCAGAACAGGAGCACCCAGTTGGCGACCGAGAGGGTCACCGCTGAGGCAATGGAGGCTGTGGCCGCAGCCCGCCGGAGACCGCCCGCCCCGAGGCCGGCGACCCGCCAGACGAGCCACACGCTCCACAGGCCGGAGCCGATCAGCATGGCCGCGCGGATCTCCGACACGTATGGGATAACGATACCGTCGCCCCGCAGGAACGTGACGGTCAGCGCCGAGAGGCCCAGGAAGACGCCGCAGCCCGCCACCGGGATCAGCGTCTGCGTCAGGTGGTGGAAGCGCCGGAGCGACCAGCCGCCGAGCGCGACGGTCGCGAGCGCAACGATCCCCGACAGGGCCAGCCCGAGGATCACAGTCGCGGCGCCGATGTAGGCCAGCAGCAGCCCGCCGTCGAGCAGGGTCATCACGTCGCTGTGGTCGGGGTAGTTCGTCAGGATGAACCAGGGCGCGGACATCTCCAGCGGCCAGGTGATTCCGTGCTCGATCAGCCAGGTGGCGGCGCCTTGCTTGGCCTCGACGAACCAGGGGCTCGACGACCACTGGAACGCGCCCACCGCCAGGGCCATCATGCCGAACAGGATCAGCACTGTCTGTTCCAGGCTCGGCTCCTGGCCGGCGACGTGGACGATCTCGTGGTTGGGCGAACGCAGGGCGAGGCGCACCGCGCCGCGATGGCCGCTGCAGCGCCCGCACATATGGCAGGAACCGGAGCCGCGCATCGCCTTGACCGGGACCAGGGGCGCGCAGTTGAAAGCCCCAGTGCCCTGCACGGGTTTGGGCGAGGCCGCCCAGGCGGCGCGGTCGACCTGGAAGCTGATCGGCGCGAGCTTGGACAGCACCGCGAAGACGCCGTTGACCGGGCAGAGATAGCGGCACCAGACCCGCTTGTTGCGGCCGTAGAGCAGACCGACGATGATCGCCGCGACCGTCGAGCCGCCGAGCACCGCGAGCACCGGCTTCGGATAGCCGTAGACGCTGGTCATCTGCCCGTAGACGGTGGTGCCGGCAAACGCCAGGAACGGCCAACCCTGCCAGGTGATCCAGCGCGGCACGGCATAGCCACGGCTCCACCGGCTGGCGAACTCGCTCAGCGCCCCCTCCGGGCAGAGCACGCCGCACCAGGCCCGGCCGACCAGAACCATGCTCAGGAGCACGAACGGCCACCAGATGCCCCAGAACGCGAACTGCGCGGCGAGTGTCAGGTTGGTCCAGATATGCGCGGTGTTGTCAGGCAGCGGGAGCAGAGCCGGCACGATCACCAGTACGCCGTAGACCCCGACGATCACCCATTGCACGGCGCGGATCATCCAGCCGTGCCGCCGCAGCCAGTCGCCGAAGCGGGCGAGCCGCGCGTCGATCAGGTCCCGGCGTGCGGGTGCGTCGGCGAGGAGGGTCGGGGCGGTCACCGTCAAGACGCGCTCATTTGGCCACCAGGGTGGCCTTCGCCTCGGGATGGAAGTCGTCAAACACCTGGTAGGTGCCGGGATCGAGAGTTCGGAACACGATCGCCGAGGTCGACCCCGCCGCCAGCGCCTTCTCGCGCTTGAGTTCCGTGCTCTCGAACTCCACCGGCGACTGGCCGGTATTCGAGATCTCCAGCTTGAATCGCATGTTGGCAGGCACTTCGATGACCGCCGGCAGGATCACGCCGTCGCGCATCTCGACCTTGATGACCGGCATGTCGTCCGCGCGCGCGGAGACCGCCGCGCCAGTGACGGCGAGGAACGCGGCGATGCCCAGCCGAAGGGGGTGCAACGAGCGTGACACGGCTATCCCTCCGGTTCAGTAGGCACCCTTCTTGCCGACGCCGGCAAAGGTGAAGTCCTGGGTCACGTCGAAGGGCTCGAACCACGGGCCCACCCCCGTCTCCTTGTCGACATGGCGGCCGAAATGGCTGTCCTTGCCGGGCGGGGCGACCGTGACCTTCAGGCGGTAGCGGCCGGGGCCGAACAGCTTGACGTTGTCGCCGTAATGCGGGCCGTCATTGGCGACCATCGGCATCAGCATGCCCGACACCTTCTGGTCCGTCGGCTTGTCGCCGTCGAGCTTCACCGCCTCGAACCGGACATCGAGGGCCGGCACCCAATCCCCCTCGGCGAAGCCGTTCCGGTTATCCTTGGCGGCGCGGATATCGGTTTCGAGATGCAGGTCCGACTGGGCGGCGGCGCGCATCATGCCGGGCGGGTCCATCTCGATCGGCTGGAGGTAGACAGCAGCGACCTCGAGGCCGTTCTTGGTCACGTGCGGACCAATCGGCACCTCCTTGGCCGAAACGGCCCCGGCAGTCGCAAGGAGGGCACCCGCAGCGAGGCCGCGGAGAATCGGGAGAAGAGTCGAGACGCGCATGGCGTCGCACATAACGCTCTCGGCAAAAGTTTCAAAGAGGCAAACCGACGCAAATCAAATCATAATAATTCTAATCTGATACCATTACAACGTTTGCGTATGGTAGTTCTTGGGCTTTACCTGCGGATCTGTTGAGATTTGGTCCGAGCGTTAAAGTTATTCGGCCCGCTGTGGCCGCGCGTATCTTGACCGGCGGAGCGATGTGGGGATCGTCATGCCGTTGCCATGCGCGGCCTCGACAATGCGGCGCGGGACGAGAAAACGGTGCGGCCTGTGTTCGAGACGATCCAAGACGGCTTGCGCGCCCGCAATCCACATTATAGCAATTGCTATATCCCTCCCGTGCGTGTGATGCCGTTCCATCCTATGCTTCTCCTCCGTGCAGCTGCCCTCGTACTGGCAGCGCCCCTCATCGCATCCTCTCCGGCGGCTGCGGCCGACCCGGCCACGCCGCGTCCCCTGGCAGACCTCCCCGTCTACACGGATTGGTCGGGCGGCTATGTCGGCCTCCAGGGCAGCGCGGGCGGATCCTACGGGGCCTATAATTTCGGACCGACGACGATCGGCGGCCGGGCGGTTCCGGCGTTCAAGAGCGGCGATTCCACGGGCCGCAGCGACCAGGGCCGCAACGCCACCACGGCGGTCGGGGGCGTGTTCGGCGGCTGGAACTGGCAGACCGGCCCCTGGGTCTACGGCGTCGAGGGCAGCCTCGACGTGGCGAACCTGAAGCGGCCGGTGCCCTCGACCATCACGGGCTTCGGCTACGAGGATGCCGATCCGACCTTCAACATCGTGCGTGCCAAGACCGACGTGTACGGCACTCTCCGGGCCCGGATCGGCTACAGCTTCGACCGCTACCTGGTCTACGGGAGCTTCGGGCTCGCGGGCGCCAACGCCCGATTCCTGGCCAATTATCCGGATCTCGACGCAGGCGGCCAGAACACGGCGCGGCGCGAGCTCGGCTATCTCGGGTTCACCTTGGGCGCGGGCATCCAATACGCGATCAGCGATTCGCTCGCGCTCGGGATCGACTACCGTTACATCGATCTGGGCGGCAGCCGGCGGTTCTCCCTGGGCAGCGTGCCGGGCGACGATGGCGGCCCGGTCACGTCCCGGGCCCGGTTCACCTCGAATCAGCTGTTCGCGCGGCTGATGTGGTTCCCCGACGGCCTGAAGGTGCCGGCCGATCCGGACGAGACCGCCCCGCACGATCCCGACAACGGCGATACCGGGCGCTTCTCGCTGCACGGCCAGACGACGCTGATCGCCCAGGGTGTGCCGGGCTTCCGCTCACCGTACGAAGGGGCGCAGAGCCTGATCCCGCACCAGGCCCGCCAGACCACCACGGCGACGATCTTCCTCGGCCTCAAGCTCACCGACAGCACCGAATTGTACTACAACCCCGAGTTCAGCCAGGGCTTCGGCCTGTCGCGGACGCTGGGCGTTGCGGGCTTCGTCAACGGCGAGGCGCAGAAGGCCGGTGCCCCGTTCCCGAAACTGCGCTCGAACCGCTACTACGTGAAGCAGACGATCGGGCTCGGTGGCGAGACCGTGGAGGTACCGGACGGGCCGAATCAGGTTGCGACCCGGTACGATGCGGAGCGGATCACCCTGATCGCCGGCAAGTTCGCGCTGGGCGACTTCTTCGACGGCAACGTCTACGCGCACGACCCGCGGGTCGATTTCTTCAACTGGTCGCTCTGGGGCGCCTCGGCCTGGGACTTCCCGGCCAACCTCCCGGGGTTCACCCAGGGCGTCTACGCGGAATACAACCGACCCGACTTCGCGATCCGTGCCGCCTACACGCAGGTGCCCAAGGAACCGTCGAGCGACGTGCTCGACCCGCGGGTGTTCCGGCGCGCCGGCCTGAACGCCGAGTTCGAGGAGCGCCACGTGCTCCCGTGGCTGGAGCAGCCCGGCAAGATCCGCATCGGCCTGTTCTCGAATGTCGGGGTCTCGGCCAACAATCGAGAGGTCGTCACTCTCACGCAGCTCGGCCAGTTCGACGACATCAACGACGCCGTCGCGGCGACACGGCGTCCCCGCCGCAAGACCGGCGGCTACATCAACCTGGAACAAGCCCTGACCCCCGAGCTCGGGCTGTTCGCCCGGGCCAGCCTGAACGACGGGCGCACGGAGAACATCTCGTTCACCGATATCGACCAGAGCTTCTCCGGGGGCCTGTCGCTGAAGGGCAAGGCCTGGGACCGACCGGACGACACGATCGGCATCGGCACGGCGATGAACCGGCTCTCGCCCTCGCACCGCGCCGCCTTCGCGGCCGGGTATTTCGGCCTGCTGATCGGTGACGGGCGGCTCAACTACGGCAGCGAGCGGGCGGTCGAGACCTACTACGCCCTGAACCTCACGAAGTTCGTGACCCTCACCTTCGATTATCAGTTCGTCGACAACCCCGGCTACAACCGTGATCGCGGACCGGCCCACTTCTTCGCGTCACGGCTGCACGCGGATTTCTGATCGCGGGCGGCTACTCCGCCGCCTCGATCACCGTCGCCCCGAAGATCGTCTCGAATGCCGCGCGCAGCTGCATGTCGACCTCCGCCAGGCTCACCGGCAGGCCGAGATCGACCAGGCTCGTCACCCCGTGCTCACGCACGCCGCAGGGTACGATTCCGGCAAAATGCGACAGGTCCGGCTCGACGTTCAGGCTGATCCCGTGGAAGCTGACCCAGCGGCGCACCCGGATGCCGATGGCCGCGATCTTGTCCTCCACCCCCGACCCCTTCTCCGGGCGGCGCACCCAGACACCGACCCGGTCCTCCCGGCGCTCGGCCCGGACGTTGAACGCCGCCAGCGTCTCGATCAGCCAGCCCTCTAGACTCGCCACGTAGGCGCGCAGATCCCGGCTGCGCCGGTCAAGGTCGAGCATCACGTAGGCGACCCGCTGGCCCGGGCCGTGATAGGTGTACTGCCCGCCCCGCCCCGTGGCGTGGACCGGGAATCGATCGGGCGCCACGAGATCCTCGGACCGCGCCGAGGTGCCGGCGGTGTAGAGCGGCGGGTGTTCGAGCAGCCAGACGCATTCGGGCGCCGCGCCGCGTGCGATCCGCTCCACCTGCGCTTCCATCCAGGCGATCGCCTCCACGTAGTCCACGGGCGCATCGCTCACCCGCCAAGTCACCGGACCGGCGGCCGGATCCGAGCCGGGCCGCTTCGGAAAGGCATGCGGCGAGACCGTGAGGCGGGGCGCGTTTACCAAGGGTTCACCATCCTGCGTCGATGGTCGAAGCCTTCAACATCCGCGGCCGGAGGTTGCAAGGTTTTGATGCTCGGTCGGCTGCGAGACGGGATGGGCAGGCGGTGGCGGTCTTCGAGACCCTGAAGGTCGATCTGACGGTGGTGCTCGGGCGCGCACGGATGCCGCTGCACATGCTGCTGCGCATGGGCCGCGGCGCGGTGATCGAGCTCGAAGCCAGCGACAGCGACATGGTCGAGATCCTGGCCAACGACCACCCGATCGCCCGCGGCCAGATCGTGGTGACCGGCGACCGCATCTCGGTCGAGGTGACGGAGCTGATCCGCAAGGCGGCGGCAATCGTCGAGCCCGGCACCACCATCGGCGACAGCGCGACGCCGTTCCTGGACGATAGCTACGCGTCCAGTTGAGCGAAGCGCTTGTCGGCGGCGGATCGATCTGTTATCCGCTGCGCCGCCCGACATGACGGCGACCCGAGGGATTTCCCGGAGGCCGCAGCGTTCGGGCAAACGGGCGGATCTTTGCGTCCGATGCGGCCATGGCGGAATTGGTAGACGCGCTAGCTTGAGGTGCTAGTCCCGCGAGGGGTGGAGGTTCGAGTCCTCTTGGCCGCACCACACGTTCGATGTGGTGCTTTCCTCAGACGACGGATCGTTCGGCGAAAGGCCACGATCCCCGGTTCGAGGATCGTTTTTTTCCTGATCACGACGAATTGCGCGTGGGCAACCAGAGCCCAACGGTCGGGGCGGTCCGTCCTTATGGATGGACAGGGCTTCGAACAGAGCCCCCGATCGGCGCAGGCCTTCCTCAATCAGCATACGGGCTGGCCTTGCCGACCGGGTCGTCATTAGGCTCGTCGTGTGCAGACAGCCGAGCGTTGCCCCGTCGCCCCCCTTCGAGACCCGGCATTCGTTGCGGAGCGCCAGCCACGAAAGGGCTAGCGCCGTCTCGTCGGTGCGTCCCTCGTCGATCTGCATGGCCGCATGTTCGCTCCGCGCGGCCACCACACCCACGACTCGAAGCGCTGGCGGCGGAGCGCGTCAGCTCAAGGAGCCGATATACTCATATCCGAATACCACAATTTTGAGTTTAGAATTTCACTGATAAAATAGAGGCTGTGCAAACAAAGCCGCCCGGCCTGATCCAATTTGGATCGTGATGATGCGCTGGCAAACCGGTTGTGTCCTTCCGCCGCCCATCGATAAACTCTCTGGACGAGGTCGCGGAGCCCGATTCGTATGTCCAGCAGCGCCCAATCCGCCGAACTGACCTGGCGCAGCATCCTGCTCGGCGGCGCGCTGACGCTGCTCTTCACTGCCGCCAATGTCTATCTCGGCCTTAAGGTCGGGCTCACCTTCGCGACATCGATCCCGGCCGCGGTGATCTCCATGGCGGTGCTGCGCCACCTCCCCGGCGCGACGGTGCTAGAGAACAACATCGTCCAGACCGTGGCCTCGGCGGCGGGCACGCTCTCGGCGATCATCTTCGTGCTGCCGGGCTTGGTCATGATCGGCTGGTGGCACGGCTTCCCCTGGCTCACCACCGCGGGGATCACCGCAACGGGCGGGATCCTGGGCGTGATGTTCTCCGTGCCCCTGCGCCGCGCCCTCGTGGTCGATTCGGACCTGCCCTATCCCGAGGGGCACGCGGCCGCCGAGGTGCTGGCGCTCGGCACCCAGGGCACCGCCGGGGCGGCGGACAGCGCGCTGGGCCTGCGCATTCTGGTCTGGAACAGCTTGGCCTCGGCCGGCTTCGCGGCCCTGGCCCAGACCCGGCTGGTGCTCGACAGCGCCGCGCTCTGGTTCCGGGTCGGCGCCGGCGCCACCGGGCTCGCCGGCAACCTGTCCTTCGCGCTGCTCGGCGTCGGCCATCTCGTCGGCCTGTCGGTGGGTGCCGCGATGGCCCTCGGGCTGGTGATCGGCTGGGTCGTTCTGGTGCCGATCCTGACCGCGCAGCAGCCGATGCCGGGGCTGAGCGTCGACGCCTGGGTCGGCGCGGTCTTCCGGCAGGAGGTGCGGTTCTTCGGCGCCGGGGTGATGGGCGTCGCCGCGATCTGGACGCTGATCCGGATCGCCCGCCCGGTGCTGGGCGGCATTCGCTCGTCCTTCGCGGCCGGGCGGGCGCGTCAGGCCGGCGCGACGCTGGCGCTGGAGGAGCGCGACCTGCCGATGGCGGTCGTCCTCCTGGTCTCGGCGGCCCTGCTCCTCCCGATCGGCTGGCTGCTGTGGGACGTCCTCGCCGGGACGAGCCTGGAGCGCCACGGCGTGCTGCTGATCGCGGGCGGCCTGCTGTTCGTCTTGGTGCTCGGGCTCGTGGTGGCGGCTGTCACCGGCTACATGGCCGGGCTGATCGGCGCCTCCAACTCGCCCGTGTCGGGGATCGGTATCCTGGCCGCGCTGGCAAGTTCCGCGATGCTGCTGGGTCTTCTCGGCCGCGATGCGGATGCCGAGAGCAGCGGTGCGCTCGTCGCCTACGTGCTGACCGTCACCGGCATCGTGTTCAGCATCTGCACCATCGCGAACGACAACCTGCAGGACCTCAAGACCGGCCAGCTGGTCGGCGCGACCCCGTGGAAGCAGCAGACGGCCCTCGTGGTCGGCGTGGTGTTCGGCTCGGCGATCATCCCGCCGGTGCTGAACGTGCTGGCGACGAGCTTCGGCTTCGTCGGGACGCCCGGTGCCGGCCCGAACGCGCTGGCCGCGCCACAGGCCGGCTTGATCTCAACCCTGGCCAAGGGCGTGCTCTCGGGCGAAGGCAATTGGCGCATGCTGGGCTGGGGCGCCGCCGCGGGGGTGGGGCTGATCGCCCTGGATGAGACCCTCGGCCGTCTGAAGCGCCTTCGCCTTCCGCCGCTCGCCACCGCCTTCGGAATCTACCTGCCCATGAAGCTGATCGTGCCCCTCGTGGCCGGCGCGGTGATCGGCACGGTCTACGAGCGCTGGGCGCGCCGCCAGGCCGATCCGGAGCGGGCAATCCGGCTCGGTACGCTGACAGCCACGGGCCTGATCGTCGGGGAGAGCCTCTGGGGGGTCGCCTTCGCGCTGATTGTCTACGTGTCGGGCGACGATGCCGCCCTGGCGCTGGTGGGCGGCGGTTTTGGCGGCCCCGCGCTGATCGGCAGCCTGGTGCTGTTCGCGGGCCTTGCGGCGTGTCTCTACCGTCAGACGCAGCGCTTGGTGGGCTGACGCGAACCCATCCAGCCGACAGGGTACGCCATCGCGGCGTGATTTGCGCTCGTCTCGATCCAGAAGGACAAAATCGATAGCCGAGCCGTGCGCCCAGGCGATCGGTGCCATGTCGTGCCGGGCACAGCTGTGCATTGACTTCGCAGCTGCACACCCGCATATCGGCGATGCAGCGTCAGCGGCCGTCATGGCCCGCTTGAGGGGGCTGCGTGACGGATCGAGCGCCTTCCGGCGTGATCCGGCCCCCCTCTTCATAACGTGCATGCACCCGGGCCGCCCCATCACGCGGGCTGCCCCCTGCCAACGGACCGACCTGAATTCTGCGCTGCTCGCATATGACGCGAAGCGCCCGGCCGGCCCTGCTGCATCGGATATCTCTTTGACCCAATTCACCGATTTCGGCCTTGCCCAGCCCGTGCTGCGGGCGCTCGGCGAGGCTGGCTACGTCACGCCGACCCCGATCCAGGCCCAGGCGATCCCGCCGGCCATGGAGGGCCGCGACCTCTGCGGCATCGCCCAGACCGGCACCGGCAAGACCGCGGCCTTTGCGCTGCCGATCCTGCACCGCCTCTCGCTCTCGGATCGCCGGGCCCCGCGCCGCGGCTGCCGGGTGCTGGTGCTCTCGCCCACCCGCGAGCTCGCCAACCAGATCGCCGAATCCTTCGCGGATTACGGCCGCCACCTGTCCTACACCACCACGGTGGTGTTCGGCGGCGTCACCATCAGCCGCCAGGAGCGCGCCTTGGCACCCGGCGTCGACATCCTCGTCGCCACCCCGGGCCGGCTGATCGACCTGATCGAACGCCGCTCGCTGACCCTCGAGGGCGTCGAGATCCTCGTCCTCGACGAGGCCGATCAGATGCTCGACCTCGGCTTCATCCACGCCCTGAAGCGCATCGTGAAGATGCTGCCGGCCCAGCGCCAGAGCCTGTTCTTCTCGGCGACCATGCCGAAGAACATCGCGGGCCTGGCCGGCCAGTACCTGAAGGATCCCGTGCAGGTCGCCGTGACCCCGGTGGCCACCACGGCCGAGCGCGTCGAGCAGAAGGTCATCTTCGCCCATACCGGCGCGAAGCAGGCGCTGCTCGCCCATATCTTGCGGGATCCGGCCATCGACCGGGTCTTGGTCTTCACCCGCACCAAGCACGGGGCAGACCGGGTCGTGCGCGGCCTCGACAAGGTTGGCATCGCCGGCGCCGCAATCCACGGCAACAAGAGCCAGCCGCAGCGTGAGCGGGCCCTCCAGGCCTTCCGCGACGGCGATTGCCGGGTGCTGGTGGCCACCGACATCGCCGCCCGCGGTATCGATGTCGACGGCGTCAGCCACGTCGTCAATTTCGACCTGCCGAACGTGCCGGAGAGCTACGTCCACCGCATCGGCCGCACCGCGCGCGCCGGGGCGACCGGTCTGGCGATCTCGTTCTGCAATGACGAGGAGCGGGCTTACCTGCGCGACATCGAGCGGCTGACCCGCCAGAGCGTGCCGGTGGCGGGCTTCCCCGAGGGCTTCACGCCCCCGTCCCGTCAGGAGGCGGCCGACATCGCGCGTGAGGAAGAGCGCCGGCCCGAGCGCCAGCAGCAGCGTCCGGCCGGTGGCCGTCCGGGCCAGCGGTCCCGTCCGCAGCAGGGCCGCCCCCAGCAGGGACGCCCGGAGGGCGGCCGCGGGTTCGGCGGCGGCCAGGGCCAGGGTGCGCCCCGCCAGGGCCGTCCGCAGGACGGTCGGGGTGACGGTCGTGGCCCCGCTCCGCAGGGGCGCGAGGCCCGGTCCGACCGGCCCGCACCCCGACCGCAGGGCGAGCGCCCGAACCAGCAGCAGGCGCGCCCGGCGCGGGACAGTCGGCCCCAGCAGGCCGATGCCCGTCCGCGCAGCGCCGGTGGCGCCGGCGAAGGCGGCCGCAACATCGGCTGGCTGGAGCGGTCGCCCCGGTCCTGAGTACAGGCAGGGCGCTGCCCTGACCCCGCAAAAGGTCACGGACCTTTTGAGACCAGGACATTCAAGATCCTAAAAAGGCCGCCCCGGGAGGAGACTTCCGGGGCGGCTTCTTTTTTTGAACGCGGGATCCCATCTCACCGGACGGTCAGACAGGAGCCTCCCCATGCGGTTCGAACTCTATCGGGATGCCAAGGGCGAGTGGCGCTGGCGCCTGCGGGCCCGCAACGGCGAGGTGGTGGCCGAGTCCGGCGAGGGCTATCTGCGCCGGGAGGATTGCGAGCACGGCATCGCCCTCGTCCGCCAGAGCACCGAGGCGCGCATCGTCGACATGACCACGCAGATCGCCTGACCGCCGCGGCATCAAGGACTCAACCCCTTGATCCGACATGATGAAACGCGACGTGCCGGCACGCCCGTCGGCGGCCGCTGCCGAAAATAAACCCTTCCGACTATCCGTAGCGGTTACGCTGCAACGCTTCTCGTCGCCCGTGCGTTGCAGCGTTTCGGATCGCCGTAAGGGTTCTCGTCCCCCGTGCGGTTCGTTGTCGACAACGCAATCACGCGAAGGGAGTCGAGACCGTGTTGAGGAAATTCCTGCTCGCGGCCCTGCTGGTGCTGGGCTTTGCGGCTGCTGCGCCGCAGGGCGCGTCGGCTGCGCCGATCGGCCCGGGCATCGCCCTGCCGGCCGACGCCGCGCCGGCCGTAGCCCAGAAGGCCCAGTACTATTATCGCCGTCGGTTCTATGGCCCGCGGCCGTTCTACCGCCGTCCCTACTACCGTCGCCGGTTCTACTACGGCCCGCGCCCGTTCTACCGCCGTCCGTATTACCGTCGGCGGTTCTACTACTAAGCGAATCGACACCGTGATCAGCCCGGTGGCTCACACGAGCCGCCGGGCTTTTTCACGCCGTGATTCGGGATGCGCGCCCGGGCCTTGTGCCGTATAGTGCAGAAAAGGGACGGATCGGCGACAGATCGACCTGCCCGGGAGGAATTCCAATGAACGATATCGTGCAGCGCGCCGAGCCCGCGGCGGCGACGCCGGATCTCTGGCAATCCATTCCGTTCGAATGCATCCTGGGCGGAACCGCCATCTTGCTGGCAGCCGGCCTGAAGCTCGCCGGCCTCCTTCTCTGACGGCGCGCGGGACAGGCGGATGGACGGCATGCAGCACGTCGAACGCGCAACGGGCGACGGCGCGGCGCCGCCGCCCCCCGAAACGGACCTGCCGCGCGGCGACCTGACGGTGCGGACCATCGCGATGCCGGCCGATACCAACGCCAACGGCGACATTTTCGGCGGCTGGGTGCTTACCCAGATGGATCAGGCCGGCGGTATCGCGGGGGTCGACCGGGCTCAGGGCCGGGTCGTCACCGTTGCCCTCGACGCCATGACCTTCATCCGGCCGGTACGGGTCGGCGACGTGCTCTGCGTCTACACCCGGGTGACGCATGTCGGCCGGACCTCGATGAAGATCGAGGTCGAGGCCTGGGCGCGCCGCTTCTGCACCCAGGTCCGCGAACGGGTGACGCGGGCCACCCTTACCTTTGTCGCCATCGATGAGGCGGGGCGCCCCCGTCCAATCCCGCCCCTGGTGCCTTCACCCAACCCCGTCTGACCGGGCCTACTTGATCACCGCACAGGCGACACGGTCGCCGGCGCCGCCGATCGGCTGGCTGGTATGGTCATCCTCATTGGCATGGATGATCACGGCCGAGCCGTCGCCGTCCTTGAGGCCGCCCTCGCCGGTGAGCGGCGTCTCACTGGTCACCTCGGCATTCGCCGAACCGTCCTGGGTCACGTAGAGGTTCGGCAGGTCGCCTTCGTCGGGCCCGTCCGGGTTGAGCAGGCCATGCTTGCTCTGGTCGTGGTTCACGTGCGCTTTGGAATTCAGGAACTTCGGATCCGAGCAATCGCCTACGGCGTGGAAATGCATGCCGTGCCAGCCGGGCGCGAGGCCACCGGGCTGGATGGCGACGCGCAGAACCAGACTGTTCGCGCCGTCGCGGATCGCGATCGTGCCGATCGTGTCGCCCTTGGCGTTCTTAAGGGGGGCCTGGAACGTCTCGGCGGGCTTGGCGGCGGCCGGCGGCTCCTGGGCCAGGGCGCCGCTCGCCGCGAAGGGGCCCAGCAGCGCGAGCAGCGGCAGGATGCGTGTCATACGGTGGCTCTCCTCTCAAGCCCGGTCTAGTTAGGATGCGTGCTGCCCCTTCGACAGGGCCGGACCCCGAAACCTTCGCCGTATCCCTGGCGCCAGCCCGTAAAGCCTTGATGACCGGAGACCGGCCCATACCGGATCGCACGGCGCCCGCGCGCCCCGATCCCTCGCCGAAACGGGCGGACCTGTTCCTGGTGGAGCACGGCCATTTCGAGAGCCGAGCGCGGGCGCAGGCGGCGATCCGGGCCGGGCTGGTGCGGGTCGATGGGCGGCCCCTGACGCGGGCCTCGGAAGCGATTTACCCAGGCGCGCAGATTGAGGCCACGCCCGAGCACCCTTATGCCTCGCGGGGCGGCCTGAAGCTCGCGGCGGCGCTCGACGCGTTCCGGCTGGACCCGGCCGGCCTGGCCTGCCTCGATGTCGGCGCCTCGACTGGCGGCTTCACCGACGTGCTGCTTGCCCGGGGCGCGGCCCATGTCCACGCGGTCGATGTCGGCCGGGGCCAATTGCATCCGCGGCTCGCCGCGGATCCGCGGGTCACCAGCCTGGAGGGCACCGACATCCGCACGCTCGACCCGGCGCAGCTCGTATCCCGGCCTGCACTGGCCAGCGTCGATGTCAGCTTCATCGGCTTACGTCTGGTGCTCCCGGCCCTGCCGGCGCTGCTCGCACCCGGCGCTGCGATCGTTGCGCTGATCAAGCCGCAATTCGAGGCCGGACGCGAGCGCGTCGGGCGCGGCGGGCTCGTGCGCGATCCGGCCGTCCACGCGGAGGTCTGCGCGGCCGTCCGCAGCGTGCTGGAGGGACTCGGCGCGGCGATCCTGGGTCTGATCGACTCGCCCGTGCCGGGTGGCGACGGCAATTCCGAATTTTTGATCGGCGCAAAAGTATCATGAGCGAAACGGTCACGATCCGGGAGCTCGGCGCCCGCGGCGACGGCATCGCCGAGGACGGTATCCTCGTTCCCTACACGCTGCCCGGGGAGCGGGTGACGATCCGCCGGGAGGGAAAGCGGGCGGAGCTGCTGGGCATCGAGCAGGCGTCGCCCGATCGGGTGGAGCCGTTCTGCCCCTACTATATGCGCTGCGGCGGCTGCCGGACGCAGCACCTCGCGCCCGCCGCGGAGCTGTCCTGGAAACGGGGCCTCGTCGCCCAGGCCCTGTCGCAGGCCCGGCTCGCTATCGAGCCCGAAGCCACCATCGACGCGCACGGCGCCGGGCGCCGCCGCATCACCCTGCATGTCCGGGAGATCGACGGACAGGGCGAGGCTGGCCTGATGGCGGCGCGCAGCCATGCGCTGGTGCCGATCGATCATTGCCCAATCACCGTGCCGGCTTTGCATCCGGCCCCCGCGGTGGCGCGCCGCCTGGCGGCACCGCTCGGCCACGGCCGCAAGCCCCTCGACGTGGCCGTCACCGCCACCGACCAGGGCCTCGATATCGACCTGCGCGGGCACGGGCCGGTGAGCGGCGGCGTCGCCTCCGCGCTGGTGCGGATCGCGGGCGAACTCGGCCTCGCCCGGCTGTCGCTCCACGGCGAGCGCCTGATGGAGGCCGAGCCCGTCTCGGTGACATCCAACGAGAGCCGCCTTCACCCGGCTCCCGGCGGCTTCCTGCAAGCGACTGCAGCCGGGCAAGCGGTCCTCACCGACCTCACCGTCGCGGCCCTGGGACGCCGCCCGCGGCGCGTCGCCGACCTGTTCTCGGGCTGTGGTCCCCTTGCCCTGGCAATGGCGCGCAGTGCCGCCGTCCACGCCGTCGAGGCGGATGCAGCCGCGCTGGCCGGCCTCGACCGGTCGGCCCGGGCCGCCACGGGCTTGCGCCAGATCACCACCGAGCGCCGGGACCTGTTCCGCCGGCCGCTGCTGCCCACGGAGCTCAATGGATTCGACGCAGTGGTGTTCGACCCACCCCGGGCCGGAGCGGAGGCCCAGGCCCGCCAGCTCGCCGCCTCGCGGGTGCCGGCGGCGATCGGGGTCGCCTGCGATACCGGCACCTTCGCCCGGGACGCGGCGACGCTGACGGAAGGCGGCTACCGGCTCGAATCGGTGACGCCGGTCGACCAGTTCCGGCATTCGGACCATGTCGAAATGGTCGGCGTGTTCCGGCGCGAGGCCCCGCGCCGTCGCTGAGGCTTGCAACGTGGAGGCTTGCAACGTGGAGGCTTGCAACTTGCTGGGGCATCTGACGTTCTTCAGATGACTGGAGGTGTCATGACCACAGCATCGACCCGCTTGCTCGCCCTCGCCGTGCTGAGCGTCGCCCTGCCCACGTCCCTGGCGGCGCAGCCCCGCGCGCCCGATCAGACCGGCACCGGCGGCGGCCCGACCTCGACCATCACGGCGCCGAACACCAACAACCTCGGCGTGACCAAGCCACCGGGCACGTCGCTCGGCCCCGGCGAGGTACCCTCCCGTCAGGAGCAACGGCGCGAACGCGCCCTGACCGACAAGATCGACAACAGCGTCTGCGAAGGCTGCAACTGAAAGCCCAAGCGGGCTGGGCGGAACCGCCGAGGCGGACTGCGATGTCACGGAAGCGTCAGAAAACAACGCCACACCCACGGCGCAGCTTGCGCTTGGAGCCGCCGTGCCGGATGCGGACCGGACCCAGCGCCGACTTGTGACCGCTTCGCACCCGAGACCGCTTCGTGATTTTCATCCACCAGCCCGCAACCGGCGCCGGATCCTCGCTGCTTGAGCGCCGAATCGTCGACCTTCAGGACACGATCCCGGAGGACACTGTCTGGCTCGACCTGATCCGCCCGAGCCGGGAGGAGGAACTCAAGGTCGAGGCCTTCGCCGGCATCGAGGTGCCGACCCGGGAGGAGATGAAGGACATCGAGCCTTCGGAGCTGCTCTACGTCGAGGAGGGCGCCCGCTATATGACCGGGCGCGTGCTGTCGAAGGTCAGCGATGCCGAGGAGCCGGGGCTTGCCGGCATCACCTTCATCCTGCGCGGCAGCCGCCTCGTGACTGTGCGCTACGAGGAGCCGCAGGCCTTCCGGATGTATACGCAGCGCGCCGGCCGCACGATGGGGAACGGCAACACCTCCGCGCTCTCCGGCGAGACCATCCTGGCGGGACTGATCGAGGCGGTGATCGACCGGGCGGCGGACGTGCTGCAGCTCCAGGGCGAGCGCATCGACCGCCTATCGGGCAAGATCTTCGAAGTGCAGGCCGATCCCTCGGCGCGCAACACCGCCCTCCAGGACACGTTGCGGGCCCTCGGAAGACTCGGCGACCTGATCTCGAAGCAGCGCGAGAGCCTGGTTTCGATGGAGCGAATCCTGTTGTCCCTGTCGGCGACCTATCGGACCAACAAGGCGCCCCGCGACCTGAGGGAGGATGTCCGCTCGACCCTGCGCGATCTTCAATCCCTGGAAGAACACGCGACCTTCCTCTCCACGAAAATTCAATTTCTGCTGGATGCAACGCTCGGCTTGGTCAACCTCGAACAGAACAACATCATCAAGCTGTTCTCGGTCATGGCCGTCGTCTTCATGCCGCCGACGCTGATTGCTTCGATCTACGGCATGAATTTCAAATCCATGCCGGAACTAGATCTCTCGTTCGGCTACCCGATGGCCGTAGTCATGATGGTCGTCGCCGCGGTCCTACCCTACGTTTTCTTCCGTTGGAAGAAGTGGCTCTAGTCGCGAATATTTACCGATACGCGAACAAAGCGTTAATAACTCTCATAGAGATCATCGACCCCGAAGCTGCGGCCTGTCCGCGACGACGGAAGCTCCGATGCGATTCTCCCTCAAGATGGTCCTCTCCGGAGCCATTGGCCTGCTTGCCCTGGCCGCCGCCGGCCAGGGTGTCGTCAGCGTCGTCCGCCTCTCCGAGATCGAGCAGGACGCCAAGGACGTCTCGCAGGTCTGGCTGCCGGCCCAGAATCGGGCCGAGGCCATCGGCATGGCGGTGCGCGACGTGCGCCTGAAGCTCTACAAGCTGGTCGTCGGATCGCCGGATTTCGCGACCCTCGACAAGAACCAGACGGCGCTCACCGACGGCCTCGGCGCGCTCTCTGAACTGCGCCAGGCCTATCAGGACCGCCTGTCGACGCCCCGGGAGCGGCAGACCTACGAGCGTTTCACCGGCGCCTGGAACGCCTATCAGAACGTGCAGCTCCAAGTGGTCGAGCTGATGATCGCCGGCGACCAGGAGGGCGCTCTCAAGCTGGTCCTCGATCCGGAGACCGGCGCCCAGAGCGAGGCGGCGGTCGGCAGCCTCACCGAGGCGATTGCGCTGGCCCGGTCGCAGACCGACGCGAACGTCGCGGCCACCGCCGACAACGCAACCTCCGCCAAGCTCACCGCACTGGTCGCCACCGCCGTCGGCCTAGCCGTCGCTGCCGCGGCAATGCTGTTCGCCCTGTTCGGCATCGCCCGCCCGATCCAGCGGATGACCGACGCCATGGGGCGCCTGGCCGAGGGCGACGCGACCGTGGCGATCCCGGGCACCGGCCGACGGGACGAGATCGGCGCCATGGCGGCGGCCGTGCAGGTGTTCAAGGACAATCTCCTCCACACCCACGCGCTGGAACAGGAGACGGCGCTGGCCCGGGCCGGCGCCGAGGCCCAAAGGCGGCGTGCCGTCCAGGAGATGGCCGACGGCTTCGAGGCCGCAGTCGGCGACGTGCTGACCGCTGTGACAGAGGCGGCCCTCGACCTCAGGGCCAATGCCGAAGCCATGACCAGCACAGCGACCCGCACGGCCGAGCGCTCGGCCGCAGTGGCGAGCGCTGCGCAGGAGGCCGCCGCCCATGTCGGCACGGTGGCGGTGGCGGCCGAGGAACTCGGCGCCTCCGTTCAGGAGATCGGCCGGCAGGTCGACGGCTCTGCCGACCTCGCCCGGGGCGCAGTCGCCCAGGCCGGCCAGACCGCGGGACTGGTTCAGGAGCTGAGCGAGGCCGCGGGCCGGATCGGCGACGTGGTCCGGTTGATCTCCGACATCGCCGGCCAGACCAACCTGCTGGCGCTCAACGCGACCATTGAGGCGGCCCGGGCCGGCGAGGCCGGACGTGGCTTCGCCGTGGTGGCCGCCGAGGTGAAGGCGCTCGCCGCACAGACCGCCAAGGCCACCGACGAGATCACCGGACAGGTCGGCCGCATCCAGGGCGCCACCGGTCAGACCGTGGGCGCCATCGACGGCATCACCGGCCGGATCCGCGAGATCGACGGGGTGGCGACCTCGATCGCGGCCGCCGTCGAGCAGCAGGGCGCCGCGACCCAGGAGATCGCCCGCAACATCGCTGACGCGGCAGCCGGGACCGGCTCGGTCACCGGCACCATCGACGCGGTTGCCCGGGCCGCCGACGAGACCGGCACCGCTGCCACGCGGATGCTGGCCTCCGCGGCGAGCCTCTCGGCGCAGTCCGAAGCCTTGCGCCGGGAGATCGGCGCCTTCCTGCAGACGGTGCGCGCCGCCTGACCCCGGGGCCGGTCAGGCCACCGCGGCGAGGTGCTTGACCTCGGCGCGGGCGACCACCTTGCCGACCGGCGCGGCCTTGCCGCCGCTGTCTTTCTCGGGGGCCAGGATCGGGGGCGACACCCAGCGGCCGGCCTCGAGTTCGGCGATCCGGCCGTTGATCTCGCGGATCACGTAGCGCGAGAACGGATAGACGTGCAGGTAGATCACCATGTTGGTGACCACCGCCTCAAGGGCCGCCGGGTTGTGGCGGGCAGTCTGCAGGAACACGCTCCAGAAATGCTTGGCCAGTTCCGGCCGCCGCACGGTCATCCGCCAGCAGATGCGGAGCAGCGACCCCAGATCGCGCGCGACATGGCGCCAGTTGACCTTGTGGGCGGCGAATTTCGGCCGCTTCACCCGCCGGGAGATTTCACGCACGCGCTCGAAGAAGTTCGGCGGGTCGTAGATCTCCTGCAGTACGTCCCGGTAATCGGCCAGCACATCCTGCTGCGGGCGCAGGGTCACGAAGTTCAGCCCTTGCGTGCAGTGGTCGCCCTGCTCGGCGGTAGTGTAGGCGAAGTTCTCGAACAGGCGGCCCTCCTTGCGCAGGCGGCGCGAGAGCTGGGTGTTCGGCATCGCGTAGAGCAGGCCGACCATCGAAATCGGGATGCCGGTCTGGCTGATGCACAGGGACATCGCCTTACTGATACTGTCCTTCTCGGTGTCGAAGCCGACGATGAAGCCGGCGGTGACGAACATGCCGTGCTCGTAGAGCTTATGCACGCTGTCGGCGATCGAGCGCTTGGTGTTCTGCTTTTTCTGGGTCTGGATCAGCGTCGCTTCGTCCGGCGTCTCGATCCCCGTGAACAGGGCGAAGAAGTTCGCGTCCCGCATCATCCCGAGCAATTCGTCGTCGTCCGCCAGGTTCAGCGACGCCTCGGTGGAGAACTTGAACGGGTAGCCGTGCGCCTCCTGCCACTTGATGAGGTGCGGCAGGAACAGCTTGATCGCCTTCTTGTTGCCGATCAGGTTGTCGTCGACGAAGTCGACATGGCCGCGATGGCCCAGGCTGTAGAGCCGGTCGAGCTCGGCCAGCATCTGCGGCGTGGTCTTGGTGCGCGGCGAGCGACCGTAGAGCTCGATGATGTCACAGAACTCGCACGTGAACGGGCAACCGCGCGAGAACTGAACCCCGATATACAGGTAGTGGCTGAAGGTCAGCAGATCGAAGCGCGGGATCGGGCTGGTGGTGACGTCCGCCTTGAACTTCTCCGCCGTGAACCGGCCGCTTCGCGCACCGGATTCCCAGGCCTCCACGAAGGTGGCGAGGATGCCCTCGGCTTCGCCCAGCACCAGGAAATCGGCCTTGTCGTAGATCTCCGGGGTTGAGGTCGGCGCCGGGCCGCCGACGCAGACCGGCACGCCGAGCGCGCGGCATTTGTCGATGACGACGAGGCAGTCCGGCTCCTGGGGCAGCATGCCGCCGGTCATCACCAGGTCGGCCGCCAGGATCTGCGCGTCGGTTAGGTCCTCGCAATTGCGGTTGACCAGGGTCACCTGCCAGGCGGGCGGCAGCATCGCCGCCAGGGTGATCAGGCCCAGCGGCGGCGCGGGTGCACGGGCGCCCTGCAGCTCCATGGCCTCCTTGAAGTTCCACATCGAGTTTTCGTAGAACTTCGGAAACACCATCAGCACGCGCGGGGCCATATTCGCATCCGACATGCTTGTCTTCCTCGTCGCGTCGAAGTGGGCTGGCTAAAAACCGCAGACCCGAACCCACGATTACGGTTTAGCCTGCGGGAGAATTAAGGCCGTTTTTCGCCCCCGCGCTGCGCCGGATCGGTTTCGACGCAGGGTCACGGCCCGACGCGGAAGCGCTCCGGCCGAGTGCCGTCGGCATCGGTGAAGCCGTAGATCCGGGCGAGGTCGCCCGCATGCAGGACCGCACCCGCGCGGGCGGCGATGTCGGGATCGGCCGCCAGCGCAGCGAGCGCCCGGCCAGCGTAGAGCGGCCCCTCGGTGGCGCGCTCGTCCTGCCCGAGATCCTGAGCCCGCTCGGTGGCGACGAAGCCCGGCGAGAGGCCCAGCGCAGTCACACCATAGGGCGCGAGGTCCTGCCCGAAGGCCAGAGCCAGCCGGTTTGTCGCCGCCTTGGCGGAATCGTAGAACACGTCGCCGAGGTAATCCTCGGTTCCGAACGAGACCAGCGCGATCAGGCCGGTCCGTGCCGCCACCATGGATGGGGCGACGGCCCGGGCAAGCAGCAGCGCCGGCAACGGCCCGGCCTGCAGGAACCCCAGATAGGGCTCGGCCGAGCGGCGCCAGAACGGCGTGCCCCAGCCGGCCCCGTCCGGGTAGCGCTCGCCGTCATAGCCCTCGTTGCCGCCCCAGACGCTGCAGGCCGCGACGTCGATCCGCCCGAACCGGCGCAGCACCCAATGGACCATCGAATCCGTGGCCCGCTCGGAGCGATGGTCGCAGAGGTAATGGTGGCCGCGCCCCCCGGCTGCGTCGACCATGCGGGCAGTGTCCTCGATCGATTCCGGCCGCATCTCGGTGCGCGGGCCGGTCTCGCTGGAGCGGGCGGTGACGATCACCGTCGCCCCGGCCTCACCCAGCGCCCGGGCCAGGCCCCGACCGACGCCCCGGGAGGCGCCGGCCACCAGGCAGATCTTCTGGGACAGGTCGGGCGTGCTCACGCCGACGCGGCGGGTTTCGACCGCGCCAGGAAGGCGGCGAGCCGTTCCTGGGATTCGGGCGAGCGCAGCTGCGCGTCGAAGGCCCGTGCCTCGGCCTCTAGGGCCGCCTCCACCTGGGCCTGATCGCCACGAATCAGCGCCCGGGACGCCGCCAGGGCGCCTGGCGGCAGGGCGGCGAGCTTGGCCGCCTGGGCGATGGCCTGATCCAGCAGCATGTCGGCCGGCAGCACGGCGTTGACGAGGCCCAGGGCCAGCGCCTCGTCGGCATCGAGGGGCCGCGACAGGAGCAGCAGCTCCGTCGCCTTCAACCGCCCGACCCGCAGGGGCAGCAGGTAGCTGGACGCCGCCTCCGGCACGAGGCCGAGCTCCACGAAGGGCATGCGCAGCCGCGCCGCCGGGCTGGCATAGACGAGGTCGCAATGCAGGCTGAGCGTCGCCCCAATGCCGACCGCGATCCCGTCGATCGCCGCAACCATCGGGGTGCGGGTGCGGGCAAGCTGGCGGATGAAGGCCAGGGCCGGCGAGGCGCTGAAGCCGTCCGCGGCACCGCCCAGGAAGTCGGCGAGGTCGTTGCCGGCGCTGAACATCCCGGGCTGCCCGGCAAACACCACGGCGCCGATCTTTTCGGACGCATCGGCCCCCGCCAGGGCCGCGCGCATCGCGTCGTACATCGCGCCGGTGAGGGCGTTCTTCTTCTCCGGGCGGTTCAGGGTGATCAGGCGAACGTCGCCCTCAAGATCGATGATCGTGACGGTCTCGGCCATGTCTGCCTCCTCAAACCGCCAGCGCCAGCGTGGCGTCGTCCGTGAAGGCACCACCCTGGACGACGCTCTGTTCCAGCCCACCCGCGGCCACTAGGAGGTTCTCGGCGTAGAACCGGGCCAGCGCGATCCGGGCGGCATGGGCCGGGTCAGTCTCGCCGGCCTTCAGGGCCGCGGAGGCGGCGAGCGCGCTGCGCGCCAGGCAGGCGCCGCCGAGCGCGAGGCCGAACAGACGCAGATACGGCGCGGCGCCGCCCAGGGCCGCGTTCGGGCGGTTGGATGTCAGGGCCGCGAGTTGATGGCTGGTTGCCCGGTCGAGGCTGCCGATCCCGTCCCGCAGACGCGCCGCCATGTGGCCGAAGGCCGGATCGCTTCCCTTGAGAAGGCCTTCCGCGGCCCGCCGCATCCAGGCGATCTGCGACCGAACGGTGGCGCCGCCGTTCAGCGGCAGCTTGCGGGCGGTGAGGTCGATGGCCTGGATGCCGTTGGTGCCCTCGTAGATCCCGAGGATACGGGCATCGCGCATCAGCTGGGCCGCCCCGGTTTCCTCGACGAAGCCCATGCCGCCATGGACCTGCACCCCGAGCGAGGTCACCTCGTTGGCGAGATCCGTGGCGAACGCCTTGGCCACCGGGGTCAGCAGGGAGGCGCGGTCGAGGGCGCCCTGCCCTTCCGGGCCCTGCGACGCGTCGAGGGCGGCGGCCGTGAGGTAGCAGATGCCGCGCGCGGCCGCCGTATAGGCCTTCATGGTCAGCAGCATGCGCTGCACGTCCGGATGCGCGACGATCGCGCTCGTCGCCTCGGTGGCGCCCACCGCCCGGCCCTGCCGGCGCTCCTGCGCGTAGGCGAGGGCCCGCTGGGTCGCAGCCTCGGCGACGCCGACCCCCTGCAGGCCGACATTCAGCCGGGCCGCGTTCATCATCGTGAACATGCAGGCCAGCCCTTTATTCTCCTGGCCGATCAGCCAGCCCACGGCGCCGCCCTGGTCACCGAAGGCCATCGAGCAGGTCGGCGAGGCGTGGATGCCAAGCTTGTGCTCGACGCCGGAGCAGCGCAGGTCGTTGGCGGTCCCGTCGGGCAGGACCTTCGGCACCAGGAACAGCGAGATGCCGCGGGTGCCGGCGGGCGCATCGGGCAGGCGCGCCAGCACGAGGTGGACGATGTTGTCCGCCAGATCATGCTCGCCGTAGGTGATGTAGATCTTCGATCCGGTGATCCGATAGCTGCCGTCGCCGGCGCGTTCGGCGCGCGTCCGTAGCAACGCGAGGTCCGAGCCCGCCTGCGGCTCGGTCAGGTTCATGGTCGCGGGCCACTCGCCCGTGACGAGTTTTTCGAGGTAGCGCGCCTTCAGGTCGTCGGAGCCATGGGCGGCAAGAGCCTCGATGCCGCCCTGGGTCAGCAGCGGGCAGAGGCCGAAGGCGAGGTTGGCGCCGTTCCACATCTCGGTGCAGGCGGCTTCGACCAGCTTCGGCAGGCCCTGGCCGCCATGGTCGGAATCGGCCGAGAGGCCGTTCCAGCCCCCCTCCGTGAAGGTGCGGTAGGCCTCGCGCCATCCGGGGGGCGTGGTGACGGAACCGTCGGCGAACGGGGTGCCGTGCCGGTCGCCGACCCGGTTCAGCGGCGCGAGCACCTGGCCGGCGATCCGTCCCGCCTCGGTGAGGATCGCCTCGGCGTCGTCCGGGTCGACGCCGTCGAGCCCGGCCACGTGCCGGAGGGTGAACAGCATCTCGGGAACGGGGGCGCGGTAGCTCATCGGGTCGTCGCTCCTCTCGGCCCGCCCGCATGATATACCCGGGGCGGGTTTGACCGCGCCTGGGCACCGGGGCTACGGCGGCCCCAGGATAGGCGCGCGACGGGCACGCCGCCATCACTTCGCACGACGGCTTCCCGCATGAACGATCCCGGGTCAACGGTCCCGGCCGCGACCCGGCGGCTCGATCCCGACGCGGCCGGCCTCGCGCAGGCGGCCGCGCTGCTGCGGGCTGGCGCGCTCGTGGCCTTCCCCACCGAGACGGTCTATGGGCTCGGCGCCGACGCCACCGACCCCGCCGCCGTAGCGAAAATCTTCGCCGCCAAGGAGCGGCCGCGCTTCAACCCGCTGATCGCCCACTTGGCCGACAGGGACGCCGCTCTCGCCGAAGGCAGCTTCGACGAAGCCGCCCGTCGCCTCGCCGAGGCGTTCTGGCCGGGCCCCCTGACCCTGGTCGTGCCGGCCCATGCGGGCACGCGGGTCTGCGACCTCGCCCGGGCCGGATTGCCCAGCGTCGCCCTGCGGGTGCCCGGGCACCCGATCGCCCGCGATCTGCTGGCAGCCGTGGATCGTCCGGTGGCGGCGCCCTCGGCCAACCGATCGGGCCGCGTCAGCCCGACCCGGGCCGACCACGTCCTCGACGATCTGGCAGGTCGGATCGCCGTCCTGCTCGATGGCGGCGACACGCCAGTGGGAGTCGAGTCGACGGTGGTTGCCTGCTTGGGCGGCCTGCCGAGGCTGCTGCGACCGGGCGGCATCACCCGGGCGGCGCTGCGCGACGTGATGGGTTTCGAACCGGCCGCCCCCGAGGCAGCGGATGCCGAGACGCCGGCCGGCCCCGGCATGCTCGCGTCGCATTACGCCCCCCGGGCGCGGGTGCGCCTTGACGTAACATCGGTGGAGCCCGGCGAGGCCCTGCTGCTGTTCGGCGCCGGACGGCCTGAAGGTCACACACGGGCACGCGCCGTGCTGAACCTGAGCCCGGCAGGCGATCCGTCCGAGGCGGCCTCCCGGCTGTTCGGGGCACTGCGTGACCTCGACGGCTCGGGCGCTGCGACGATCGCGGTGGTGCCGATCCCGGCGGCGGGTCTGGGTGAGGCGATCCGGGACCGGCTGGCCCGGGCTGCCGCGCCGCGCTGAAGGCCGCGGTAATTTTTATCGGCAGCGTGGAACAGACCCCGCCGCCACCCGTTCACTGATCACGAAGGCCTTCTCAGCCCCCAAATGGCCTTTTTCCTTCAAGGCTCGGAGCAATCCGAGCCTTTTTTCTTGCCCTGGGCGCTCAGGCCAGCTTGGCCGCGATGCCGGCGACGTGACGGCCCTGGAACCGCGCGCCGTCCAGCTCGACCGCGCTCGGCTGGCGCGAACCGTCGCTATCCGCGATCGTGCTGGCCCCGTAGGGCGTGTTGCCCTTAACCGCCTCGACGCCCGCCTGGCCCGGGAACGAATAGGGCAGGCCCACCACCACCATGCCGTGGTGGAACAGCACGGTGTGGAAGCTCGTCAGCGTCGTCTCTTGGCCGCCATGCTGGGAGGCCGTCGAGGTGAAGACCGAGCCGACCTTGCCGACCAGAGCGCCCTTCATCCACAGGCCGCCTGTCTGGTCGATGAACTGCTTCATCTGCGCGGCCATGTTGCCGTAGCGCGTCGGCGTGCCGAAGATGATCGCATCGTATTGGGGCAGCTCGTCCACGGTGGCGATCGGGGCGGTTTGGTCGAGCTTGAAGTGGCTCTGCCGGGCGACCTCCTCGGGCACCAACTCCGGCACGCGCTTGACCACCGCCTCGGCCCCGGCTTCCCGGGCGCCCTCGGCGACGGCGTAGGCCATCTGCTCCACATGTCCGTAGGTCGAGTAATACAGCACCAGAACCTTGGCCATCGAACGATCTCCTGTCGCGGGTTGCGGAATGCCGTCGGCCTCGTCCGACGGCACGCAGGCCTCTCCATCGCGTGTTTTGCGCTTTGCAAAAATGCCCTCCCGCGCAAGAACAAGTTTGCAGCCATGCAAGGAAGCCGGCGTCTTGCTCGACTGGGACGAGTTCCGTTTCGTGAAGGCGGTGGCCGAACAGGGCGGCCTGACCGCGGCCGCGGCACAACTCGGGATCAACCACTCGACGGCGTTCCGCCGTCTCGAGTCCATCGAGGCGCAACTCGAAATGCGCCTGTTCGAGCGCTTGCGCACCGGCTACGTGCCGACGCCGGCCGGGCTGGCGATGATTGAAGCGGCCGGCCGCATCGAGACCGACGTCGCACGCTTCTCGCGAACCGTCGCCGGCCAGGATCAGACGCCCTCGGGCGAGTTGCGTGTGACCGCGCCGGTCAATCTCGCCTCCGGCTTCCTGATGCCGATCCTGGCTTCCTTCTGCACGCGGTATCCGCAGATCCGGATCGAGCTGATCCTGGCCGAGGAGGCGCTGAATCTGTCGCGCCGGGACGCAGACGTGGCGATACGTGCGAGCCGGAAACCGAGCGAGACCCTGGTCGGGCGACGCCTCACCGGGCTCGCCTGGGCGGTCTACGGGCGGGCCGGGCAGGCTTACGGCGATCTCGCCAGCGAGGCCTGGGTCGTGCCCAGCCCGGCGGTGGCAGGCGCCTTGTTCACCCCCTTCATCGAGGCACAGGCTCCGGCCGAGCGGATCAAGCTTCGGATCAATACGGTGACGGGGCTGACCGCCGCGGTGGCGGCGGGGATCGGGATCGGCCCGCTGCCGTGCTTCGAGGCCGATAGCGATCCGAGCCTCCGT
This sequence comes from Methylobacterium sp. J-001, assembly GCF_022829565.1. Lineage (NCBI taxonomy): Bacteria > Pseudomonadati > Pseudomonadota > Alphaproteobacteria > Hyphomicrobiales > Methylobacteriaceae > Methylobacterium > Methylobacterium sp. J-001. The sequence goes on along the minus strand of NZ_JAKSYN010000104.1, from coordinate 22,653 downwards.
CGGCTGTCGGGTCCGCACCCCGAGATCGGCGCCGACCTCTGGATGCTGACCCACCCCGACCTGCGTCATGCCGGGCGGGTCCGGGCGTTCATGGACCACTTCGCCGAAGCGATCCTGCCGCTTCGGCCGCGCTTCGAAGGTCGGTAGCCGGTCCTAGGCGCGGATCTCGACCACCTCGACCTCGTTGCCGTTCACCTCGACCACGTCACCGACGCTCTTCCCGGTGATCGCCCGGGCAAGCGGGGCCGTATAGGAGATCGAGCCCTTATGGGGATCTGCCTCGTCCTCGCCGACGATGCGGAAGGTCTGGCGGGTCTCCTTGCCGGACTCGTCCTCGCGCAGGACCGTGACGGTCGCGCCGAAATGCACCGTTTGGCCGTCGATCGGCTCGACCAGCTGCGCGGTGTTCTTGCGCGCGAGCCAGTAGCGCAGGTCCCGTCCGATCCGGGAATCCTCCGCCTTGTCGGAACGGTCCAGGGTGGTGAGTTCCCGCTCCAGGCGTGCGACCTCGGCCTCGATCTGCGCCAGCCCTTCCGGGGTGACGAAGTTCGCGTGCGGCGAGATGGGACGGTCGGGCAGGTTCTCGAAGGCTTCTCCACCTTCGGTCTCTTTGACGAATGCGACGCTCATAAGGGAAACAATGCGGCGGGAACGGCAACGGTTCCGGCCGGAGCGTCCGGCTTCCTGCGAAGAGATCGGGCGCAATCCGCCGAACTCTGCGAAGGATTCGTGTTCCGCAGCACCCGATCGCCATGCAAGAAACAGGTCCTGCGAAGGATCTCTGGAGCCGCCGATGTCGCCCCCATCCTTTTCAGACGCCATCGCGGCCAACCGCAGGGCCTGGGATGCCTCCGCGCCGATCCACCGCGCCGATCCGTCCTGGGCTCGACTGACGCGAGACTTTGCCGGCAACCCGAACTTCTCGTGGTTCGACCCGCCGATGCAAGCGGCCCTGCTGGCGATCGGGCTCCGGGACAAAACTATCGCCCAGCTCTGCTGCAACAACGGCCGGGAAACCGTATCCCTGATGAATCTCGGCGCCCGGGCGGCGGTGGGGTTCGACCAGTCGGAGGCGTTCCTGGATCAGGCCCGGGAGCTGGCCCGGATCGCCGGCCGCGCCTGCCGGTTCGTCGCCGGCGACGTGCACGCCATCGACCCCCAGTATGACGCCAGCTTCGATCTCGTGGTGATCACGATCGGCGTGTTCGGCTGGATGCCGGACCTCGCCCGGTTCATGGCGGTTCCGGCGCGGCTGCTGCGCCCCGGCGGCCGGATCGTGATCCACGAGGAGCACCCGATCGCCAACGTGTTCGAGCCGAAGCAGGAGCCGGCGCTCCTCGTCCGGCACGCCTACTTCCGCGATACGCCGTTCGTGGGCGAGACCGCCATCGTGTACGGGGACGGCCCGGCGCCGCCTGTGGGCGCGCATTACTGGTATGTGCATCCCCTCAGCCGGGTGATCGAGAGCCTGATCGGCGCCGGTCTCGCGATCGAGCGGTTCCAGGAATTCCCGCACAACATCAGCACCACCGCCGACGCGCCGCTGGCCGCCGGCGGGCTGCTGCCGCTGAGCTACCTGCTCCAGGCCCGGAAGGGTCCCTAGCCGCGACGCGCTCGCCGAGGCCGAACCGGCCTCCGTTTCGACGGCGCACGCTCTAGCCGATCTCGACGACGGTCCGCCCGCGGATCCGGCCGGCCAGGATCTCCGGGCCGAGCCGGCCAACCTCATCCAGGCTGACCCGGGTCGTCATGCTGGCGAGCGTGTCGAGGTCGAGTTCCCGGGCGAGGCGCGCCCAGGCCTCCCGGCGCTTGACCTGCGGGGTGGTGACGCTGTTGATCCCGAGCAGGGAGACGCCGCGCAGGATGAACGGCGCCACGGAGGTCGGGAGGTCCATGCCCTGGGCCAGGCCGCAGGCGGCCACCGCGCCGTCCGCCCGGGTCTGGGCCAGCACGTTGGCCAGGGTGGTCGAGCCGACCGCGTCGATGCCCGCCGCCCAGCGCTCCTTGCCGAGCGGCTTGCCGGGCTTGGACAGCTCCGCCCGGTCGAGGATCTCGGCGGCGCCCAGCCCCTTGAGATAGTCGGCCTCGCCGTCGCGGCCCGTGGAGGCGATCACGTGCCAGCCGGCCCGGGCCAGCAGCGCCACCGCCACCGAGCCGACGCCGCCGGACGCCCCGGTGACGATCGCGGGTCCCTGATCCGGGGTCAGCCCGTGGGCGTCGAGGGCCATGCGGGACAGCATCGCGGTGTAGCCGGCCGTGCCGATCGCCATGGCCTGTTCGGGGGTGAGGCCCTCCGGGAGCGGCACCAGCCAGTCGCCCTTGACCCGGGCGCGCTGGGCATAGGCCCCGAGATGCGTCTCTCCGACACCCCAGCCGGTGAGCACGACCGGGGCGCCCGGCTTGTAGTCCGGATGATCCGAGGCCTCGACGATCCCGGAGAAATCGATGCCGGGAATCATCGGGAAGCGGCGCACCACCGGCGAGGTGCCGGTGAGCGCGAGCCCGTCCTTGTAATTCAGGGTCGAGTGCGTGACCCGGACCGTGACGTCGCCGTCCATCAGGTCGGCATCGTCGAAATCCCGGAAGGCGAGACTCTGACCGGCCTCACCCTTGTCGATCACCCAGGCCTTGAACGTCCCCATCGCCGCCTCCCATGCTTCCGCCGTGAGGTGTCGCCGGGACGTCCGGAATCAAGCCGGCCGGATCAGTAGCCGTCGTAGAGGCTACCCGTGGAGAAGCCGAGGCCGACACCCACATCGGCCGAGCTGGCGCCCGCGATGCCCACGGCGTCCGGGATCGAGCCGACCAGGGGACCGCCGTAGGAGGCGGCGCGGTAGCCCCCCCCGTAGCCGCCGCCATAGCCGCCACCGACCGGCACCCAGCCGGCGCGGGCCGGAGCCACCAGGACGCGCCGGGAGACGGTGGCGTATTCCGGCGGGATGGTCTCGGGGATCGACTGGGCGGGCCGCACCAGCACGGTCCGGGTGCGCAATGCGAAGCGCGGCGGCGTGGTGACCCAGCAGCCGATCAGCTCGCCGCCGGGACCGCGGCTCGTCTGCCAGAAGCGGCCGCCCGGAGCGACCATCACCCGCTCCGACACCGTGTCGTAGACCGGCGGCGTGGTGCGGTAGACCGTGCGCGGCGGCCGAACCAGCGTGGTCTCCTGCACGGTGTCGTAGACCGGCGGCGTCGTGACATGGCGGTAGCATTCGGAGCCGTAGCAACCGCCGGCCTGCGCGGGGGCGGCGAACAGCAGGCCACCGAAGACGGCGGCGAGAAGGGTGGAGCGTGCGACCGGCGCGGTCATGGAAGTCCTCTGGTACGCGGTACGGGCGAGATGCTGCGCAAAGGCTGCACTGGTCTCGACGCACTACAGTCCAGAGTCGTTGCCCGACTCGCAAGCAGAGTTCAAAAGGAAGGTAAAATTACCCTCGGTCCCGATTGCTTAGTTACTGAATGCTTAGGTAATTCGCGACAATCGATCAGGTCGGCCGGCGCAGGATGACCGAGCGGCCGTCCGCCGCGGCGGCACGGCACCAGGCCGTGGGACGCTGGAAGATATGGGATGCCAGCCCTGTCCAAGTGACAGGCGTAACCGCTCGGGCTACCGTGGCCCCGTTGGGCGCCCCCTCCCGTCACGAAGGCACCGGGCCACCGGCGCTTAGGGCGGATTAGCCGACCGCTGTCGTTCGAGTCGGCAGACGGGAAGGGGGTGAGCGATGTGCTGATGAGTCCGCTTTTGCGGATCACCCTTACGAGGAACCCGAGCGGTGAGTGGTCTGTGACCATCACGCTCGGGCTCGCGTAACACGTAGCTGCCAGGCTACCCAACAAGAGGGTCCGTGGGTGCCCCCCCGCGGGCTCTCGCTCACAGTATGTGAGCCTCAGCGCATGAATGCAAACGCCCGCGCGAATGCAGGAGCCCCCTGCCGATGCAGGCCGCTCAGGTCTGCCCGGGCTTGAGCTGGTAGAAGATGTGCCGTCCGATGACGTCCATCTTGCGCAGGCGCCGCGCCCAGCCAGGCCGCACGTAGTCGGCGTGGTAGTGCGTGGCGGCCCCGACCTCGGCCAGGTAGGTCCGGCCCTCGATCACCGAGCGGGCGATCCGGGTCGCCGATTCCCAGGCGCCGGCATCGGTGATGCGCAGGGACTTGCCCTCGCAGGCGAAGGAGAACTGGCAGCCCATGTAATGATGCCGGTTCTGGTAGACCACGCCGCAGACGCTGCTCGGATAGAGCCCGCTCTTCACGCGGTTCAGGACCACCTGGGCGACGGCGGCCCGGCCGGCCTCGGATTCGCTGCGGGCCTCGAAATACACCGCTTCCGATAGGCAGCGCTGCTCCTTGTCGAGGGAGTCCGGATCGATCAGGTCGGCGTAGCGCCGGCGCGCATCCTCGGGGACCGATTGCAGGGTCTCCGGGCGATCGGGACGGATCGCGAAATCGGGCAGCGCCAGGCTCGCGGCCGCCACCTCGATCGGGATCGCGTCGGCCGGCGCGGGCGTGGTCGACGACAGGGCCACGGCCCGGGGCACGGGCGGGGTCGATCCGTCGTAGCGGCGCTCGGTCTCGCCATCCTCGGTCAGGTCGGCGCTGCCCTCACCCGTGGAGGCGGCGCTCCCGGTGCCCGTGGTCAGGCCGAGATCGGGCACCGGCACGAAGCCGGCCTCCGGCTCGGCCTCGGGATCCCAGACCGCCGAGCCAGCGCTCAGCACGCCGCTGACGCTGCCGGTGACGTCGCCGAACACCAGGGCGGCCCCGGTCTCGCGCAGGGCGGCGGCGCGGCGGGCGAAGCTCGCGGCCGGCGGCTGGAACGGGTCGCCCTTGGCCTGCCGCTGCACCACCGGGAAGACGTGCGCGCCGGTCTTGAGCACCGTCTGGAGCGGCTCGTCGGCGCTACGCCGCAGGGCGGATCCGATCAGCGCCGTGCCGGGTGGCAGGGCGGGGACCGTGAAGGCGTCGATCGCCCCGAGCCGGCTCGAGCCGATCGCGTTCTCGGTGCCGGCATCGGCCGTGAACGAGACCAGAAGGCCGAGCCCCGCCAGCCATGGTGTCATGGCGGCCGAGAGCCAGCGCAGGTTCGATTCCCGTCGTCCTCGTCTCGCACGCACGGCTACAGATCCACAGCGATGCCCCAGCGCCGGTGCGATCCTCCCTGTTTCCAGGGCGGTTCCGCGGCCGACGAGGATTTATCGCCCGGCATGGTTGAGCCCCGGTTAAGCCGGCCCCGCGCCGAACGTCCCGGTTTCGGCACGCGGGCTCATTCGTGCGGCGGCCACGAAAAAGGGCGGCCCGAAGGCCGCCCCGTCTCATCTCAAGCCTGCTGTCGGGGACGAAGCGTCACTCGGCGGCGGGCGGCAGTCCTTCCATCGGATCCGCGGCGCTGCCGGCCTGCTTCTGCTGCAGGATCATCGCATCGCGACGGCGCGCCACGGCGCGGATATCGGCCACCATCGAGCCGGTGCCCGCCGGGATGAGCGAGCCGACGATGACGTTCTCCTTGAGGCCTTCCAGATGGTCGACCTTGCCGTTGACCGCAGCCTCGGTCAGCACCCGGGTCGTCTCCTGGAACGAGGCCGCCGAGATGAACGACTTCGTCTGCAGGGACGCCTTGGTGATGCCGAGCAGAACCGGAACGCCCTGGATCGGCTTCTTGCCCTCGGCAAGCAGCTTCTCGTTGAACTCGGTCAGCTCCGTCCGGTCGATCTGGTCACCCGCGAGGATGTCCGAATCGCCGCCGTCGGTGACTTCGACCTTCTGCAGCATCTGCCGGACGATCACCTCGATGTGCTTGTCGTTGATCGACACGCCCTGCAGCCGGTAGACCTCCTGGATCTCGTTGACGAGGTAGGCCGCGAGTTCCTCCACGCCCTTGATCGCCAGGATGTCGTGCGGGGCCGGGTTTCCGTCGACGATGTAATCGCCGAGTTCCACCACGTCGCCGTCCTGCAGGTGGATGTGCTTGCCCTTCGGGATCAAGTATTCCACCGCCTCGGAGCCGTCATGCGGCGTCAGCGTGAGCCGACGCTTGTTCTTGTAGTCGCGGCCGAACGCGATGGTGCCCGACTTCTCGGCGATGATCGCCGCGTCCTTCGGGCGCCTTGCCTCGAACAGCTCCGCCACCCGCGGCAGACCGCCGGTGATGTCGCGGGTCTTGGCCGAGTCGGTCGAGACGCGGGCCAGGATGTCGCCGGCCTGCACCTTGCCGCCCGGATCGAAGCCGATGATGGCGTCGACGGGCAGGAAGTAGCGGGCATCCGAGCCGCGCGGCAGCTTCACGGGCTTTCCGTCCCGATCGACCACCACCATGGCCGGCTTGAGGTCCGAGGTCCGGGCCGAACCGCGCCAGTCGACGACCACGCGCTTGGCGATGCCGGTCGACTCGTCGGTGGTCTCGGTCATGGACTGGCCGTCGACCAGGTCCTCGTAGGCCACGATGCCGTCGACCTCGGTGAGGATCGGACGGGTGTAGGGGTCCCACTCGGCGATCCGCTGGCCGCGCTTGATCTTGTCGCCCTCGTCGACCCGGAGCTTGGCGCCGTATTGCAGGCGGTGAACCGCCCGCTCGACCCCGTCCGACCCGACGATCACGACCGCCACGTTCCGGCCGGTGGCGATGAGGTCGCCATCGGTGTTCTTGGCGATCGCGCGGTTGCGGATCTTGATCGTGCCCTCGAAGCTCGACTCGATAAACGACGAGTCGGCGATCTGGGCAGCGCCACCGATGTGGAAGGTGCGCATCGTGAGCTGGGTGCCCGGCTCGCCGATCGACTGCGCCGCGATGACGCCGACGGCCTCGCCCATGTTGACGGGCGTGCCGCGGGCCAGATCGCGCCCGTAGCAGGTGGCGCAGACGCCGCTCCGGGTGGCGCAGACCAGCACGGAGCGGATCTTCACCTCCTGGATCCCGGCCGCCTGGATGGCGGGCAGGTGCTTCTCCTCGATGGTCTCGCCGGTCTTCACGATCACCGTGCCGTCGGCCGACACCAGATCCTCGGCGGTGGCACGGCCGAGGATGCGGGTCGCCAGCGTCGCCACGACCTGGCCGGCATCCACGATGGCGCGCATCTTGATGCCGTTGGTCGTGCCGCAATCCACCTCGCGGATCACGGCGTCCTGGGCCACGTCGACGAGGCGGCGGGTCAGGTAGCCGGAATTGGCGGTCTTCAGGGCGGTGTCGGCGAGGCCCTTACGGGCACCGTGCGTGGAGTTGAAGTACTCCAGCACGTCCAGACCTTCCTTGAAGTTCGAGATGATCGGCGTCTCGATGATCTCGCCCGAGGGCTTGGCCATCAGGCCACGCATGGCGGCGAGCTGCTTCATCTGGGCGGGCGAGCCACGGGCACCGGAGTGGCTCATCATGTAGATCGAGTTGACCTGCTTGTCGGCGCCGTTCTCGTCCTTCTGGACGCTCGAGATGCGGTTCATCATCTCGGCGGCCAGCTTGTCCGAGCACTTGGCCCAGGCATCGACGACCTTGTTGTACTTCTCGCCCTGGGTGATCAGGCCGTCGTTGTACTGCTGCTCGTAGTCCTTCACGAGCGTGCGCGTGGTGTCGACGATCGACCACTTGTTGTCCGGCACGACCATGTCGTCCTTGCCGAACGAGATGCCGGCCTTGAACGCGTGGTTGAAGCCGAGCGCCATGATCCGGTCACAGAAGATCACCGACTCCTTCTGACCGCAGTGGCGGTAGACGGTGTCGATCATCGCCGAGATCTCCTTCTTGGTCATCAGCTTGTTGACGACGTCGAAGGGAACCTTGGCGTGCTTCGGCAGCGCGCCGGACAGGATCACCCGGCCGGGGGTCGTGTCGTAGGTCTTGGTCAGGGGCTGGTTGTCCGGGCCGATGCCGGTCCAGCGCCACCGGATCTTGGTGTGGAGCGACACGGTCTTGGCCGCGAGCGCGTGCTCCAGCTCGCCCATGTCACCGAAGACGCCCTGCATCGGGTTCTTGGGGTTGTCCGGATTGAACGCGCCCTTCGAACCGTCGGCCACGATCGACAGGTAGTAGAGGCCGAGCACGATATCCTGCGACGGCACGATGATCGGCTGACCGTTGGCCGGGTGCAGGATGTTGTTGGTCGACATCATCAGGACGCGCGCTTCCAGCTGCGCCTCGAGCGACAACGGGACGTGCACGGCCATCTGGTCGCCGTCGAAGTCGGCGTTGAACGCGGCGCAGACCAGCGGGTGCAGCTGGATCGCCTTGCCCTCGATCAGCTTCGGCTCGAAGGCCTGGATGCCGAGACGGTGCAGGGTCGGCGCGCGGTTCAGCATCACCGGGTGCTCGCGGATCACCTCATCGAGGATGTCCCAGACCTCCGGCTTCTCCTTCTCGACCAGCTTCTTGGCCTGCTTCACCGTTGCCGAGAAGCCCTTGGCGTCCAGCCGCGCGTAGATGAACGGCTTGAACAGCTCCAGCGCCATCTTCTTCGGCAGGCCGCACTGGTGCAGCTTCAGCTCGGGACCGACCACGATGACCGAACGGCCGGAATAGTCGACGCGCTTGCCGAGCAGGTTCTGGCGGAACCGGCCCTGCTTGCCCTTCAGCATGTCGGCGAGCGACTTCAGCGGGCGCTTGTTGGCACCCGTGATGACGCGGCCGCGGCGGCCGTTGTCGAACAACGCGTCGACGGCCTCCTGCAGCATCCGCTTCTCGTTGCGGATGATGATGTCGGGGGCGCGCAGCTCGATCAGCCGCTTCAGGCGGTTGTTGCGGTTGATGACGCGGCGGTAGAGGTCGTTCAGGTCGGAGGTCGCGAAGCGGCCGCCATCCAGCGGGACCAGCGGGCGCAGGTCCGGCGGGATCACCGGGACGACGGTGAGGATCATCCACTCCGGCTTGTTGCCGGACATCTGGAACGCCTCGATGATCTTGAGGCGCTTCAGGAGCTTCTTCGGCTTCAGCTCGGAGGTGGTGACCGCGATCTCCTCGCGCAGATCGTTGGCTATCTTGTCGAGGTCGAGCTCCTGGAGGATGCGCCGGATGGCCTCGGCGCCGATCATGGCGGTGAACGAGTCCTCGCCGTACTCCTCCTGGGCGCGCAGGTACTCCTCCTCCGACAGGAGCTGACGCTCCTTCAGGGGGGTGAGGCCCGGCTCGATGACGCAGTAGGACTCGAAGTACAGGATCCGCTCGAGGTCCTTGAGGGCCATGTCGAGCAGCAGGCCGATGCGCGAGGGCAGCGACTTCAGGAACCAGATGTGGGCGACCGGGGCGGCCAGCTCGATATGGCCCATGCGGTCGCGCCGGACGCGCGCGAGGGTGACCTCGACGCCGCACTTCTCACAGATGACACCCTTGTACTTCATGCGCTTGTACTTGCCGCACAAGCACTCGTAATCCTTGATCGGCCCGAAGATGCGCGCGCAGAACAGGCCGTCGCGCTCGGGCTTGAAGGTCCGGTAGTTGATGGTCTCCGGCTTCTTGATCTCGCCGTACGACCAGGAGAGGATCTTCTCCGGCGACGAGATCGAAATCTTGATCTGATCGAAGCTGACCGGTGTGGCCTGCTGGTTGAAAAGGTTCATGACCTCTTGGTTCATGATCCGCTCCTTGTTGACGCCGGTGGCCCCGCGCCGGGCCCCCGTGTCCTGAAAAAGATCCGGCGCCGCGCCCCGTTCGAGCGCCGCTGGCCGTCGTCATGCGGAGGCCCCGCCCCTCCCCGCTCGACCGTGGCGGCGCGACGCCGCCACGGGAGGTGTTGGTGCGACTCCGCTACTCGGCGGCGTCGGCCGGCGGCTCCAGCTGATCGTTCGCGGCCTTCTTGGAGGACGTCAGCTCGACGTTGAGGCCGAGCGAGCGCATCTCCTTGACGAGCACGTTGAACGATTCGGGGATGCCAGCCTCGAAGGTGTCGTCGCCGCGGACGATCGCCTCGTAGACCTTGGTGCGGCCGGCCACGTCGTCCGACTTCACCGTCAGCATCTCCTGCAGCGTGTAGGCCGCGCCGTAGGCCTCCAGCGCCCAGACCTCCATCTCGCCGAAGCGCTGACCGCCGAACTGCGCCTTACCGCCCAGCGGCTGCTGGGTGACGAGCGAGTACGGGCCGATCGACCGGGCGTGGATCTTGTCGTCCACCAGGTGGTGCAGCTTCAGCATGTAGATGTAGCCCATCGTCACCTTGCGGTCGAAGGGCTCGCCGGAGCGGCCGTCGTAGAGGGTCGACTGCGCCGAGCGGTCGAGACCGGCCATCTCGAGCATCTGCTCGATGTCGGCCTCCTTGGCGCCGTTGAACACCGGGGTGGCCATCGGCACGCCGCGACGGACGTTGTTGCCGGCCTCGGCCAGCTCCTCGTCGGTCAGGCCGTCGAGCTCGCCCGGCGAGTAGATCGCCTCCATCTCCTGACGCAGCGGCGCGATGTCGTGCGACTTCAGATAGGCATCCACCGCCTTCGAGACCTTGCGACCCAGGCCCGCAGCCGCCCAGCCCAGATGGGTCTCCAGGATCTGGCCGACGTTCATGCGCGAGGGCACGCCCAGCGGGTTGAGCACGATGTCGGCATGGGTCCCGTCTTCCAGGAACGGCATGTCCTCGATCGGCACGATCCGCGACACGACACCCTTGTTGCCGTGACGGCCGGCCATCTTGTCGCCCGGCTGGATCTTGCGCTTCACCGCCACGAAGACCTTGACCATCTTCATGACGCCGGGGGGCAGCTCGTCGCCGCGCTGCAGCTTCTCGACCTTGTCGAGGAAGCGCTGCTCGAGGCGCTTCTTCGACTCGTCGTACTGCTTCTGCATCGCTTCCATCTCGGTCATGAGACGGTCTTCGATGACGGCGAACTGCCACCATTGCGAGCGCGGGTAGTCGTTGATCAGCTCACGGGTGAGCGTGGTGTCCTTCTTGAAGCCCTTCGGGCCGGCCACCGGCGCCTGACCGATCAGCACGTCCGCCAGGCGGGCGTAGGTGTTGCGGTCCAGGATCGCCTGCTCGTCGTCGCGGTCCTTGGCGAGCCGCTCGATCTCCTCGCGCTCGATCGCCTGGGCGCGCTCGTCCTTATCGACGCCGTGCCGGTTGAACACCCGCACCTCGACGATCGTGCCGGTGACGCCCGGCGGCACCCGCAGGGAGGTGTCGCGCACGTCCGAGGCCTTCTCGCCGAAGATGGCGCGCAGGAGCTTCTCCTCCGGCGTCATCGGGCTCTCGCCCTTCGGGGTGATCTTGCCGACCAGGATGTCGCCGGCATTCACCTCGGCACCGATATAGACGATGCCGGCCTCGTCGAGGTTCTTGAGCGCTTCCTCGGAGACGTTCGGGATGTCGCGGGTGATTTCCTCCGGCCCGAGCTTGGTGTCGCGGGCCATCACCTCGAACTCCTCGATGTGGATCGAGGTGAACACGTCATCCTTCACGATCCGCTCGGAGAGCAGGATCGAATCTTCGAAGTTGTAGCCGTTCCACGGCATGAACGCGACGAGCACGTTCCGGCCGAGCGCCAGCTCGCCGAATTCCGTCGACGGACCGTCGGCGATGATCTCGCCCTTCTTCACCGGCTCGCCGACGCGGACCAGCGGCTTCTGCGTGATGCAGGTCGACTGGTTGGAGCGCTGGAACTTCTGCAGGCGGTAGATGTCGACGCCCGGCTTGGTGGCGTCGGCCTCCTCGGTGGCCCGGATGACGATACGGGTGGCGTCCACCTGATCGACGATGCCGGAGCGGCGCGCCGCGATGGCCGCGCCGGAATCGCGGGCAACGACCGCCTCCATGCCGGTGCCAACGAACGGCGCGTCGGCACGCACCAGCGGCACGGCCTGCCGCTGCATGTTCGAGCCCATGAGGGCGCGGTTGGCGTCGTCGTTCTCGAGGAACGGGATCAGCGCCGCGGCGACCGAGACGAGCTGCTTGGGCGAGACGTCCATGAGGTCGACGCGCTCGGGGCCCACGACGATCACGTCGCCGGCCCGGCGGCAGACCACGAGGTCTTCCGTCAGCTTCTTGTTCTCGTCCATCTGGGCGTTGGCCTGGGCGACGTAGTACTTCGCCTCCTCCATGGCCGAGAGGTAGGCGACCTCATTGGTGACCACGCCGTCGCGGACGCGGCGGAACGGGGTCTCGATGAAGCCGTACTTGTTCACCCGGGCGAAGGTCGCCAGCGAGTTGATCAGGCCGATGTTCGGGCCTTCCGGCGTCTCGATCGGGCAGATGCGGCCGTAATGGGTCGGGTGCACGTCGCGCACCTCGAACCCGGCGCGCTCGCGGGTCAGACCGCCCGGGCCAAGCGCCGAGAGGCGGCGCTTGTGCGTGACCTCGGAGAGCGGGTTGGTCTGGTCCATGAACTGCGAGAGCTGCGACGAGCCGAAGAACTCGCGCACCGCCGCCGCCGCCGGCTTGGCGTTGATCAGGTCCTGCGGCATCACCGTGTCGATATCGACCTGGCTCATGCGCTCGCGGATCGCGCGCTCCATGCGGAGCAGGCCGAGGCGGTACTGGTTCTCCATCAGCTCGCCGACCGAACGCACCCGGCGGTTGCCGAGGTGATCGATGTCGTCGATCTCGCCCTTGCCGTCACGCAGCTCGACCAGCGCCTTGACCACCGCCAGCATGTCTTCCTTGCGGAGGGTGCGGACCGTGTCGGCGGCGTCGAGGTCGAGACGCATGTTCATCTTCACGCGGCCAACCGCCGAGAGGTCGTAGCGCTCGGAATCGAAGAACAGCGAGTGAAACATCGCCTCGGCGGTGTCGAGCGTCGGCGGCTCACCGGGACGCATGACCCGGTAGATGTCGAACAGCGCGCCTTCGCGGTTGGAATTCTTGTCCACCGCCAGCGTGTTGCGGATGTAGGGACCGACGTTGACGTGGTCGATGTCGAGCACCGGAAGCTCGGAAATGCCGATCTCCTCCAGGCTCTTCAGGAGCTTCTCGGAGATCTCCTCGCCGGCCTCGGCCCAGATCTCGCCGGTCTCGGTGTTGACCAGGTCCTCGGCGATGTACTGGCCGACCAGATCCTCGTCGGTGGCCTTGAGGTACTTGGTGCCCTTGTCGGTGATCTGACGGGCGTTGCGGGCGTTGAGCTTCTTGCCGGCCTCGAGAACGACCTCGCCGGAATCGGCGTCGATCAGGTCGACGGTCGCCTTCATGCCCTTCATGCGCTCGGGATCGAACGGGACGCGCCACTCGGCGCCGTCGCGGTCGTAGACCACGCGGTTGTAGAAGGTCGACAGGATCTCCTCGCCGTCGAGGCCCAGCGCGTAGAGCAGCGACGTCGCCGGCAGCTTGCGCTTGCGGTCGATGCGGACGTGGACGATGTCCTTGGCGTCGAACTCGACGTCGAGCCAGGAGCCGCGATACGGGATGATGCGGGCGGCGAACAGGAGCTTGCCCGAGGAGTGGGTCTTGCCCTTGTCGTGGTCGAAGAACACGCCCGGCGAGCGGTGCATCTGCGAGACGATTACGCGCTCGGTGCCGTTGACGATGAAGGTGCCGTTCTCCGTCATCAGGGGCATGTCGCCCATGTAGACGTCCTGCTCCTTGATGTCCTTGACCGACTTGGCCTGGGTGTCCGGATCGACATCGAACACGATCAGCCGCAGCGTCACCTTCAGCGGGGCCGCGAAGGTGATGCCGCGCTGGCGACACTCGTCGACGTCGTATTTCGGCTGCTCGAAGGTGTAGCGCACGAATTCGAGCAGGGCCGTCGAGGCGAAGTCCGAGATCGGGAACACCGACTTGAACACGCTCTGGAGGCCTTCATCGCCGCGGCCGCCCTCCGGCTCGTCGACCATGAGGAACTGATCGTAGGATGCCTTTTGAACCTCGATGAGGTTCGGCATCTCGGCGACTTCCTTGATCTTGCCGAAGAACTTCCGAATGCGCTTGCGACCGACCAGCGTGTTGGCCATGTGAACTCGCTCCATCCCGCGTGCCTCGCGCCCGGGGAAGCGTTCCCGAAAGGGACCTCCCGCGCCGGACTGTGACGCGCGCCCCGCCGGACCGCGCCACCGAACCGAAATCTCTCTGGCCCGATTCAGGGCCCTCCGCCGAAGCGGCCTAAAGCCCGCGGGTGCTGCACCCGCGGGCTCCAGTCACGACAGGCCCGCAGCGGGCCTCCGTGGGGTGATGGGCCGGAACCGGCCCATCATCGACTTACTTGAGCTCGACCTTGGCGCCAGCCTTCTCGAGCTGGGCCTTGAGCTTCTCAGCCTCGTCCTTGGTGACGCTCTCCTTGACCGGCTTCGGAGCGCCCTCGACGAGGTCCTTGGCTTCCTTGAGGCCCAGGCCGGTGATGGCGCGGACTTCCTTGATGACCTCGATCTTCTTGTCGCCGGCGGCAGCCAGCACGACGGTGAACTCGGTCTGCTCCTCGACGGCGGCGGCACCGCCACCAGCGGCCGGGCCAGCGGCGACGGCGACGGCGGCAGCAGCCGAGACGCCCCACTTCTCTTCGAGCATCTTGGCCAGGTCGGCGGCCTCGAGAACGGTCAGCGAGGACAGGTCGTCGACGAGCTTGGCAAGATCAGCCATTTTCTATTCCTCTCAGATATCGGTTCGAACGAATGGTTTTTGAAGGCCCTCAGGCGGCCTCGTCCTTGGTGGCATAGGCCCCGAACACGCGGGCGAGCTTGGCCGCCGGCGCATTGACGACCTGGGCGATCTTGGTCGCGGGCGCCTGTACGAGGCCCACGATCTTGGCGCGCAGTTCGTCGAGGGACGGGAGCGAGGCGAGGGCCTTCACGCCGTCCGGGTTCAGGGTTGTCGTCCCCATCGCGCCGCCGAGAATCACGAGCTTGTCGTTCGTCTTGGCGAAATCGACCGCGACCTTGGCGGCGGCAACCGGGTCGCCGGAATAGGCGAGCAGGGTCGGGCCCTTCAGGAGCGGCTTGATGGAGGCGACGTCCGTACCATCGAGTGCGATGCCGGCGAGGCTGTTCTTGGCGACCTTCACGGTGGCGCCGGCCTGCTTCATCTGCGAACGCAGCTTCTGCATATCGGCGACCGTGAGGCCCTTGTAGTGGGCCACGACGACGACGGCGCTCTGATTGAACACGCCGTTGAGCGTCGAGACGAGGTCAGCTTTTGCTGTCCGGTCCACTGGGCTCTCTCCGGTTGGCGGAACCCGATCTTGGGTCCGCCGGTTGCACATGCCGTCCGGACGTTGTCTCGGCCTTCAAGAGACCGGGAACGTCCGAACGACGCTTCGCGGCCCTGTCCCCGCACGTGCCCCGGGGGGCCGCTTCGGGTGAGTTGGTTCAAACCGACACCCCTCCACGGCGTTTGCCGCAGCGAGGCTTTTCCTAAGTTCGGTCTTCCCCGTCTGTGCAGGCTGGTCGTGGATTAAGCCGGCGAACCGGCACCTGCAGTCTCGGACAGGACATGGCCGGACACGGCTCCGCGGGGCTCGTCGCCCTCAGGATCCTGCCGGCCATTGCCACCCGGTTGCCCGGGCGACATTTCATGCGGAAACCGGCCGATTGGCCGTCTCCTTCCGTGAGGATGAAATGCGTAAGGCGCGGTGTATAGAGGCTAGCAAGCCGCCTGCCAAGAGCCGAAGCGCGACTTTTCCGCCGCAGGCAAGGGCCGGCGCGGAAGATCGGCCTGGGACGCATGTCTCCCTCACGGCTCCCCTTCAGCTTCACTGAGCAGCGCTTCGACGTCTCGTCCACGATACAGGACACGCAGGATGTCGAGACGGTCTTCGCGCAACGCATAGGCGATCACGACCCGACGCTCGAAAGCCACGAGTCGAAGCCCGATCCGCAGATCGTCGCGAGTCCGTCCGGCCCGCGGCATTTCGGACAGGCGCTCACAGCGTTCGCGGATCCGCCGAATGAAGGCGATCGCGCGGTCCGGGCTGTCTTGAGCTATATGATCGTAGAGCGCTTCGAGATCCGCGATGGCTTGCGCCTGAAGCGCGACCTCAAGCTTTGCCACCGTTCGCGACTCGGTGAGCGTGCCGATCCTCCAGCCGATCGAAGACCACCTGTGCAGGAACGCCAGGCTGCGGATCGTCGAAGGCGGCGAGAATCGAGGTCAGGACAGCATCGCGGTGCTTGAACGATTCGACGGAGAGCCGATCCTCAAGAAGCCGCAACCCCGCCGTCACGACCTCGGCTGCATCACGAAAACGACCGGTGGCAACCTGAGTCCGCACGAAGCGGTCGAGATCCGGACTCAGGTCGATATCGGCCATGACGCGGCTTCCAGGCTGCCGAGGCATCTGACGGCAGACTAGGCCGCCTCGCGCTCCGGCACCAGCTTGCGCCGGGCGGTCTCCCACCACGAACGGCGCCGCGCATCCTCGGCCTCGGCGGCCTTGGCGGCGTAGAAGGAGGCGTTGTGCTCGCCGCGGAGCGCTTCGCGGGTGAAGCGGATCAGGTGGTGGGCGACGAAGCCCATGTTGAACACCGCCTCGATCTGCCCGCGCTTCAGGGCATAGCCCGCCGCGCTCCAGAACGGCCTGCGGTAATCCGAGAGCAGCCCGACCCGCGTGATGATGTTGAAGCCGAGGATCAGGCCGCGGCGCAGGTTCGTGAAGGTGAGCTTGCCCTTCGTCGGCGTCACGATCCGGTTCGGATAGGTGGTCTCACACTGGTGCTTGAACCGGGCGAACAGCTGCTCCGGCTCGTAGGCATGCGCGATCGCCCGGCGCCAGCTCGACACCACGGTGTCGTGCGGGCGCTTGAACAGGACGTTCGATTCCAGCGCCGCGTCGTGGACCAGCCGCCCCTCGCGTTCCAGTCGGTCCCACAGCGGGGTCTTGGGCAGGGCCTGGAGCAGGTTGATGGTCAGGACCGGGATCGCCGACTTGTCGATGAAGTCGATCAGGTTCTGCTCGGACTTGTCGCTGTCGGTATCGAGCCCGAGGATGATGCCCGAGGTGACTTCGAGCCCATAGGAATTGAGGATCTCGATCGCCTCGTACATCGGCACGGCGGCGTTGTGGGTCTTGTCGATGCCCTTGAGCGCGTCCGCCTCCGGCGTCTCGATGCCGACGAACACGGTCATGAAATTGGCCTGGCGCATCAGCTCGAGGATCTCGGGCTGCTTGGCCATGTTGAGGGTCGCCTCGCAGGCGAATTGCAGCGGGTAGTCGTTCTTCTTCTGCCACGCCACGAGATGGGGCAGCATCTCGCGGGTCGCCTTGCGGTTGGCGATGAAGTTGTCGTCAACGAAGTAGACCACCGCCGGATGCCCGGGCTGGCTGATGATCGCGTCGAGCTCGGCGCACATCTGCTCGGGGCTCTTCAGCCGGGGCTGGCGGCCGTAGAGCTGGGGAATGTCGCAGAACTCGCAGCGATACGGGCAGCCGGAGGAGAACTGCAGCGAGCCGATCAGGTAGCGCTTGAGCGGGGCCGCCTCGTAGGCCGGGGCCGGGAAGTCGGAGAGCGCCAGGCGCTCCTCGGTCTCGAACACCACCTGCTGGGTCGGCCGGGCGACGTCGGCATCGAGACGCTCGATCAGCCGGTCGGTGGCATCGCCGATCTCGCCGACATGGAGATAATCGAAATCCGGGTACTTTTCCCGCGCCCCGGATACCGAGGGGCCGCCCAGGGCCGCGACCTTGCCGGCCGCATGGGCGCGCCGGCCGATATCGTGGATCTGGCCCTCCTGGATGTGCATCCCGGAGACGAACACGGCGTCCGCCCAGGCGAAATCCTGGGCTGAGGCGCGCCGGATGTTCTCGTCGATGAAGCGGTACTCCCAGCTCTCCGGCATGTAGGCCGCGATCACAAGGAGGCCCTGCGGGGGCATGAACGCCTTGACGCCCCCCATAAGGGGGTAGGCGTGCGAGAACGTGCCGAATGACGGCGTGTAGGCGGGGAAGACGCACAAGATGCGTCGGCGGGTCGTGACGGAGACAGTGCTGCGCATGGAGGCCTATCTAGCACAGCCGTCGCGGATGGCGCCCCCCTTTACGGTTGAGAATGACGTGAAGGGCGGTGCTAAAGAGCCGCTACGCGGCACTTCATATGCTGGGTCCCGGCTCGCATTCCGCTGACGCTGCATGCGCCCGGGAAAGGGCGTCCCGGTTCCTTGGCCCCCGCCCCTTTCCCGGACAGGTGCAGCGAAGCGGAACCTGATCCGGGACCCAGCACAGAATTCGCCGCGCAGCGGCTCAAAACCCGAGCTCCTCGTAGAGATCGCGCCAGGCCGGGTTGAACGCCTCGATCAGCGCGAGCTTGCACGCACGGCGCCAGCGCTTGATCGCATACTCCCGGATGCGGGCATCGATGATGCGCGGATATTCTTCGTACCAAACCAGCATCGTCACGCCGTAGTCACGGGTGAACCCGGGCATGGCACCGGTGCGATGCTCATGGATGCGTCGTGCGAGGTCGATGGTCGAGCCGGTGTAGAGCGTTCCATTCCGCCGACTGGCCAGCATGTAGACATGGGACCGGCGCTCCATCATCCACCTCCCGAAACAGAGGCAGATATGACGAAGCGTCTCCGATTCGACGACGCCTTTCCCGGGCGCATGGAGCGGGAGCGGAATGCGACCCGGGACCCAGCATAAGACGGCGCGAAGCGTCCTTCGCAACAGCGTTGCACTTCAATTGAGCCGCTACGCGGCACATCTTTTAGCTGGATCCCGGATCACCTTCCACTGTCGTTCCAGGCGTCCAGGAAAAGGCAGCGTCTTATCCGCAAAGGGTTTTTGCGCCGGGCCTCCCAACGCAAAACGCCCGGCCGTTTCCGGCCGGGCGCTTCGTAAGTGCGGTGAGCCGCGGCTCAGGCGGTCAGAACCGTGCTCGGCTCGACCTTCACGCCCGGGCCCATCGTCGAGGTGACGGCGATGCGCTGAACGTAGGTGCCCTTGGCGCCCGCCGGCTTCGCCTTGGCGACCGCGTCGGCGAAGGCCTTGATGTTCTCGACGAGCTTATCGGCGTCGAACGAGACCTTGCCGACGCCGGCATGGACGATGCCGGCCTTCTCGACGCGGAACTCCACCGAGCCGCCCTTGGCGCCGGCCACGGCGCTCTTCACGTCCATAGTGACGGTGCCGACCTTCGGGTTCGGCATCAGGCCGCGCGGGCCCAGCACCTTACCGAGACGACCGACCAGCGGCATCATGTCCGGGGTGGCGATGCAGCGATCGAACTCGATCTTGCCGCTCTGGACGATCTCCAGGAGATCCTCGGCGCCGACGATGTCGGCACCCGCCGCCTTGGCGTCGTCCGCCTTGGCGCCGCGGGCGAAGACCGCCACGCGGACCGTCCGGCCGGAGCCGTTCGGCAGGTTGCAGACGCCGCGGACCATCTGGTCGGCGTGACGCGGATCGACGCCGAGATTCATCGAGACCTCGATGGTCTCGTCGAACTTCGCGGTCGCCCGCTCCTTGACCAGCTTGATCGCCTCATCCAGCGGGTAGAGCTTGGTCACCTCGATGCCCTCGCGGGCGGCGCGGATGCGCTTTCCTTCGCGTGCCATGATGTCCTCCCTCAGGCCGTGATTTCGAGGCCCATGGCCCGGGCAGAGCCGCGGATCATGGCGACGGCCGCTTCGACCGAGTCGCAATTGAGGTCGGGCATCTTCTTCTCGGCGATCTCGCGCAGCTGCGCCTCGGAGATCTTGCCGACGGACGGGCCCTTACCGGGGGTCTTCGAGCCGGAAGCCGGCTTCTTGCCGATCTTCAGACCGACCGCCTTCTTCAGGAAGAAGGTGACCGGCGGCTGCTTCATCTCGAAGGTGAACGAGCGATCCTGATACGCGGTGATGATCACCGGGATCGGGGTGCCCTTCTCCATCTGCGCGGTCTTCGCGTTGAAGGCCTTGCAGAATTCCATGATGTTGAGGCCGCGCTGACCGAGCGCGGGGCCGATCGGGGGCGACGGGTTCGCCGCGCCGGCCGGGACCTGAAGCTTCACGTAGCCCGTGATCTTCTTCGCCATGGGACAACTCCCAAAACTGCGTCCGCCGCCGGGCTGCCTAAGCGCGGGCGGATCGGACGATTGCAGGTCGCGGTGCGATCCGTGGGTCCCGGAGGCGAGGCCGGGCGGATCTCCCGCGTGTGAGACCGCCCTCTATACGGGGACGGCCGCTTCGCGACCGACGCGCAGCGCCGGCCGGAAGAGCATCGGCCGCCGAAAAACCGGCCGCCGCGTGTCTTGAAGCCTCAGGCCTTCTCGACCTGGGCGTATTCCAGCTCCACCGGGGTGGCGCGTCCGAAGATCGACACGGCCACCTTCAGGCGGGACCGAGCCTCGTCGATCTCCTCGACGGTGCCGTTGAAGCTCGCGAACGGGCCGTCGGCGACCCGGACGGTCTCGCCGATCTCGAACGCGATCGACGGCTTCGGACGGTCGACACCCTCAGCGACCTGGCCCTTGATCCGCTCCGCCTCGGCGTCGGGGATCGGAACCGGTTTCGACTTGTCGGCCCCGAGGAAGCCCGTGACCTTCGGGGTGTTCTTGATGAGGTGGTAGACCTCGTCGGTCAGATCGCACTTCACCAGGACGTAGCCGGGGAAGAATTTGCGCTCGGCATCGACCTTCCGGCCGCGGCGCACCTCGACGACCTTCTCGGTCGGGACCATCACCTCGTCGAACAGCTCGGTCAGCCCGCGCTGAGCCGCCTGGTCCTTGATGGACTGGGCGACCTTGTTCTCGAAGTTCGAGTAGGCGTGGACGATGTACCAGCGCTTCGACACGGTTCCGTTCAACTCCGACAAGTCCGCGAGGTCTCCCCCGATCGATTCGCCCCCCTCAACGCATCATCTTTTCCCGAAAGCCGGAGGCCACCTTTCGGGACGATGCTCTAGAGGCCGAGCACCAGGCCGACCACGAAGCGCAGGGCCTGGTCAACCACCGTGAAGAACAGGCTCGTCACCACGACCATCACGAACACCATGATGGTGGTGATCGTGGTCTCGCGGCGGGACGGCCACGTGACCTTGCGGGCCTCGTCGCGGACCTGGGAGAAGAACTCCCCCGGGGTCACGCGCTTCTGCGGCACCTTGGCGGGCGTGGCCGGGCGGGCTGGCGGCGTGTTCGCGGGACCGCGAGCCGCGCCGCGCGCCACATCCACCTTCTTGGTCGCTTCGTTCGATGCCATGGCGCCAGTGTTTTTTGCGTGCGCGGGCCCGAGGCAGGGCCTGCTTCCGGGAACGCGAACATCCGGCACCGAGGGCCTGGACGGGCCCGCACCGACGGTCGCTTCAGATCTCGGATTGCGCCCGCTCTAGCGCAACTCCGCCGGCTTGTCGACCGGGGCGACCGCGCGGGGGTGGGTGAGATATCTGGCAGGAGTGGAGGGACTCGAACCCGCAACCTCCGGTTTTGGAGACCGGCGCTCTGACCAGTTGAGCTACACTCCTAGCGTCCCGCCCAATGCCCGATCGCGGCGCCGCTTGCAAGAGGTTCGGCGACACGGACAGGCCCGAGAAAGCAAAATGCGGCCCTCGCGGGCCTGTCCGTCCCACCCGATCCTGACCGGAGCGGTGGGTCCTTCGGGCATCCCGCGGCTGCGCAGCGTCAACGGCCGTGATCCGCGCGCTCCGCAGCGGTCAAGGGACGCAATCCGTTTCGGTCGAAGTGGAACAGCTCGTCGCTGCGACCGTAGGGGCCGGCCCGCATCTGCTTGGTCGCCTCTGCGGCCAGTTCGTGCCGCGCAGCGCTATCGGCGGGCCAGGCCATCAGCGCATTCCGGGTGGGAGCGGCCAGGGTGATGCTGTCCGCCTTCAAGGCGCGGCGCATCTGATCGAGGTAGTCCGGCACCAGCAGCCGCGCGGCGTCGTAATCGTCGCCCGAATCGGCGATGGCGAAGATCGGCGTGTCATCCCCGACGCCGAGGCTGAACGGAGCATCCTTCGAGGTTGCCGCAAGGTTCTTGACGGCGGTCGCCTCCACCAGGGCGGGCTCGACATGCCAGCCCGCGAGCATCGCGCGGGTCACGTATTGGTACCGCTTCGGTTCATCGAGCACGTAGACAACGAACAGCGTCTCGGAAAACCGACGGTGGGCAATCTCCGGGCGCTGGTGAAGGATCTCTTCCGGCACGAGTTGCACGCGCAGCCGCGATTGGATGGCCGCGAAATCCCCGGGATCCGTCGCGGGCTGGGACCGCGCCAGAACGTCGGCAATGAATTCTGCGATGGCCCGTCGGCGTTCCGAGCCGGTGAGCCTGGCAACGCGCGGGTACAGGTTTGTGAGGGCGATCGTCCTGGGCCCGACATTGATCTGCCCCGGATCGGAATCGAGACGGATCTCGGCCGCCGGTTGCAGAACCCGGACCAGCGCCGCCACCTCGTCGCGGAATCGCCCGTCGCTCAAATCATCGGCGCGCGCCCCACCGAGCGCGATTGGGGCCCCGGCACAGATCAGGACCAGCAAATCCAGGGCGCGGCGAAGAAGACCAGCGGACATATGAGTCTCCACCGGAGCACGGTCGAGACATGACAAAGCAGCGCCGGCGCTCCGTCAAGACGAAGGCCGGCGGGAATCACATCAGATCTGCAGATTGGCACCTGGCATCCCGGCCGGACCGGGACATGTTCGCGCCGCGATGAGACGCAAGCTGCGAAAGGTACGCCGTCTGGCGGATCGGCGCGCCTCGCGACGCGCCGATCCGTCCTGGCTTAGTCGTTGATGGCGGCGACGACGCCGGCACCGACGGTGCGGCCGCCCTCGCGGATGGCGAAGCGCAGCTTCTCCTCCATGGCCACCGGCACGATCAGCGTGACGTCCATGGTCACGTTGTCGCCCGGCATC
>NZ_JAKSYN010000076.1:0-11456 GCF_022829565.1 Methylobacterium sp. J-001 | reverse complement strand
GGCCCCGGAGGTGTTCATGCCAGCCTTCTCCGCTTGGCCGGCTGCGCTTGCCAGACCAGCTCCGCCGGCCAAGCTACCCGTGGCGGAGCGGCCCACCGTGCACTAACTCTACCCTTGGACCACCTCGTGGGGGCCGATCAGATTGAGGAGTACCGAGAGCGCTACGGGCTGCCGCGCGACTACCCGTCTACGGCCGCCAGCTATTCCGAGCAGCGCTCGGCCCTGGCCAAAAGCCTGGGGCTTGGTCAGCAGCGCAAGAAGGCGGCTCCGAAGGCTGCCGAGCCGGCAGCGACCGTCTCCGACAAGCCGAAGCGCGCTGCCGGGCGGCCGCGGAAGGCCAAGGAGGCCGCTGAGGCCTGAGGAGAGACCGTAGATCCGGCTCCGACTTCGGTCTTTTGACGACACCCATACAGATCAGCGGGCGTAGGAACGACCTGTCCGCTGATCTTCTCAGAGCCAGTCGGCACCTTCAGGAGGATCGCCATGGGTCTGACCGCTTTTTTGTTCTTCGTCGTCCCGTGGATGGCACTCGCCTTCTGGCTGTTCCGCCTCCCGAGCGCCCTTCGCCTCGGCACCCCGGCCACACCTTGGCGCGCGCTGACGGATTATCCCGATCCGGTGCGGGATCAGCGGCACGAGAAAAATCCCTACAACTCTGGCAGCAACGACGGATCCGGTAAGCTGGGCGGCGATAAGCATAGCCCGCTGATCAATCCCTGAGGATGCCCCACGACATGAAGGTCGGCGCGGCCTTCGACCGGTCTGCGCGGTGCAATAAAATTTTGCCTCGCTCAATACGGTATTGGTCTAGGCATCACGTCTAAATATGTGATTTTCAGACGTTTTATTCAAAAGACGTCAAATTTGGTTTTCCGATCCGGGCCATGTGTAATGTTGCCGCGTCATCGTCGATTGCCGGCCTTGGCACCGCCTGCGCCGACCTCCTGTTTCCTCCGACCCGTGGGGACGGCGCAGGCGTTCAATCGGGAGCGCCCGGCATGACATACCGCGTCAGGATTGATCGCATCGGAAAAGCCGGGGTGCCGCGGAGCGCCCCACGGATCTACGATGCGAGGGATGAGGCCGACGCTGCTACGATCGCGGCCTACGAGGTCGAAAGCAGCAAGCCTGGCCGACCTCGTGTCGCCACCGTAACCGATCCAACTGGGCGCATGGTGTTCACCTACTCCGGTTGTGCCAGTGCGGCTTTAACGTGATTGGGAAAGAGCGCGAAAACTGGGCGCTCCACGACCGAGAAGCCAAGGCCCTCATCAGCGTGATGCTTACGTTCCAGGTAGCGTTCCTGGCGGTCACGATGCTCTGGCTGTGAAGCTCGCTGCCGTAGCCTTATCCTCTGGTAGCTCCGCAGCGACAAGAACCCGTTCCTTGAGCGATCCTTGAAGGCGTTCGCCCGCCGGATACAGCCAACCACGGTTTATGGGTCCCGGTGGCCGGACTGGTCTATGATCCGGGCGGGATCAGCTGTCGAAGCAAGCTGGTAGCTACTAGCTATCATTTTTGGCGGTGCTTTGCTCCAGTAACTCGACAGCACGCTCGAACGCCTCGCCGAGACCCCATCCATTTGCATCTGCCACTCGGATGAATGTCTCGATCGTATCGGGCTTCAGCTTGAGGTTCAGTTGGGCTGTCCGACCCGTCCGCCGGCGGCGCTGCTGACGGGGCGTCGTCACGATTGGCTCACCCCTGGCGGGTTCTCGACTTCGGAACCCGGTAGCTTCAGCCGCCTGCCTCGTTGCCTCAGCTGTAGGCTTGTCATTCCGCGGCTTCGGCTTGGCCCAGGCTGAGGGATCGATATCGTCGAGCTCGCCGCCGAACCCGAGTGAAGCGCGCTCCTTGCTGGCCATCACGCTGCCGACCTTTCGTTCGCAGCTGCTTTGAGCTTCGACACCACCTCCCCCGCGAACTCGCGAGCGTTCTGAATCGCTTTTTCGAGATTGCCTGTCTGTGCCGCTGCAAGCCCTGCTAGCGTACCGCCGAAATCGAATAAATCCTTGAAGGCGGCTCGCTCCACTATCGCCGTCTCGAACATGGCAATGCCGCCGGCCTGCAGCTGCTCCTGCACGTTGCGCAGAGCACGGGAGGTGACGGCTGCCCCGGTGCGCGTGAGCAGGACCGCGTGGGCGATCCGCCTACGAGACAGCTTCTCCGAGTTGCGGATAAGGCGGATGGTCTTGGCCGCACCCTTCGCATCCATGCTGGATCCCTGAGTCGGGATCACCACCAGATCGGCCATGCCGATGGTGTTGGCTACCAACAAGCTAGCCGTGCCCTCCAGATCGACGATCACGAACGCCGCCTCGCGTTCTGCAGCATCGATGGCATCGACCACGCTTTCCTCGGTTACATCGCTGATAATGGTGACATTCTCAGGCTTGCCTGGGAGCTTCGCCCACTGGCTGATCCAGCGCTCCGGATCGGCATCGATGATGGTGACGGACGCCCCCTTGGTGGCCAGTTCGGTCGCCAACAGCAGGGCGCTAGTCGATTTTCCAGACCCGCCCTTCGGGTTGGCAAAGGCGATGACGGGCATGGTTCCTCCAAGCTCGGATGCCTCTACGCAGCACGTCCTGCGTAGCTTAACAGGTAGCTAACAGATACCTCATGCTAGGCGATAGCTAGCCGACGGCTATCAAGTATCTGAAAGCTAATGACTAGCTTCCTGGTAGCTATGGCTAGCTGATAGCTACCTAGTATCTTATATCCGCCTTGCAGCCCACGCGGCACTTGGTAATTTCAGGCCTTTGCTAGAACCCTCTGGATCTGAGCGGCTGACCAGACACCGCCCCGGGCTGCTGGGATCCCGCGGGCGTTCAGCGCCGCCGCGATCTGGCGCAACGAGACTGCACCATCAGCCTGCACAGCGGTGATGACCGGCGCGAGGTCTTGGGCCCGTTCCTTCGCCCGATACGCCTGTCGCGCTCGGGAGCGCACCTGACCGGCTTCCCGGTTCGAAAGGTTCTCCGGCTTGCCCAGCTGGACACCTCGGGCCTTCGCGGCCGCCAACGCGGCTTTGGTCCGGGTCGAGATCATCTTGCGCTCGGCCTGGGCGACCACAGCCATGATGCCGACCACGAGCTCGTTCGCTTCCGGCATGTCGGCTGCCACGAACCGCACGCCGGCCTTCTGGAGGTTCAGCAGGAACGCTGCGTCACGGGACAGCCGGTCGAGCTTGGCGATCACCAGCGTGGCGCCGTGCAGCCGACAGAGCGCCATGGCCTCGGATAGGCGAGGGCGGTTGTCCCGGGATCCGCTCTCGACCTCCACCAACTCCGCCACGTGCCGCCAAGCGCCACCAACCACGAAGTCGGCGACGGCCTGCCGTTGCGCTTCCAGTCCAAGCCCGGATCGGCCCTGCCGCTCGGTCGAGACCCGTAGGTAGGAGACGAAGGCGGAAGCCATGCTGATTTTGCGGGGTGTCACGTCCGATCGAACGGACGTTCAACCGGATGAAACACCACTCCGCGAGAGCGCCGGGGACACACCGAGGCTTCCCTATGGCTCAGCTCGAACCCATTTCAGGATTATCCGCCGCGGACGCGGTCGGGAAAGCGCAAGGCTGAGCGGAGTCCGTCACGACCCAGAAGCGGCTTGTCCGCGAAGGACGGCCTCCGCGTTTGGCAAGTCATGCTTGCCCCCCCCCCCCGATCACTGCGCGAGCGCCTAATGCGCGCGGCCCAGGAAACTCTTGAGAGGCGGTGGGTTGCCGAGGAGCAATGGAGGCGACCGCAGCCCAATGAATTTAGATCTCGCCAATATTTTGAAAGTGATCGGGCCAGCAGCCTCGATCATCTTCGCCGCCTGGATTTTCATGGGGTTTCTACAGGTCCGCTATGACTCTGCAATTGATCGGTATCGCGAACTGATCGAAAAATATCGCACCTCCGAACTATCGGAAAGCCGAAAGGCTAATATGAGGGATCAAATATTTCGATATAAACGCCGCTGCGAATTGATGGGATATGCCAATATTATAGGCCTTACGTCAGCAATATTGCTTATAATAACACTTATTGCTGGAGGTCTGTCGTTAGCATTTCCTGATGATAATGTATTCAAGTATGTAAGTCTTAGCCTAGCTCTGATTGGCCTTTCTCTTGTGATTGTCGCAACGGCAATCGTGATGAGGGAAGGGGTGATTACGAACCGGCAAATCTACAACGAGCTTCTGGATATTCCAGATCTTGCCGAGGGCGTAGGCCGAGAGGCTGGAGATATCAGTGATCCACATCGACGTAGTAATCCTACTTGAAGATTTAGTGTTGATGCGTAAATATTTCTCATACTAGGCCTACGACGCATCTATATTTTTGTCAGGCTGTTGTTTGGCCCGGCGCTGCGGCGTTCGTTTAACCTCTGCAGTTCGCGGTTGCAGTGTGCATAAGGTCGAGTGCGCCATGATGCGACCGCCGCCCGCCCGGCACGCCGATCCAGATCCTTGACGATCGTGTGCGAACGGCCTTCGAGGGGCAGCAGGCACACCGGAAGAGCAAGGCGACATGACGCGCGAGATCGTCCTCGACACCGAGACCACCAGCACGGACCCCAAGGTCGAGCGCATCATTGAGGTCGGCTGCGTCGAGCTGATCAACCACATGCAGACGGGCCGCACGTTCCACCGCTACTGCAACCCTCAGCGAGCCGTGCATCCGGACGCCTTCGCGGTGCACGGGTTGTCCGATGGCTTCCTGGCCGACAAACCGCTGTTCGCCGCGATTGTGCCCGAGCTGCTCGAATTCATCGGCGACGGCACGCTGGTGATCCACAACGCGCCTTTCGACGTCGGCTTCCTCAACGCTGAGTATGCCCGCCTACCCGAGCCGCGGCCGTCAGCGATCGTCCTCAATGACGTGGTCGATACGCTCCTCCTTGCTCGGCGCAAGCACGCGGGCGCGGCCAACAACCTTGATGCTCTCTGCAACCGCTACGGGATCGATCGCAGCCGCCGCACCAAGCACGGGGCGCTCCTCGACGCCCAGATCCTGGCCGAGGTCTACGTCGAGCTCTTGGGCGGTAAGCAGACCGGGTTCGACCTTGGGCCCGTCGTCGCCACCCCAGCCCAATCCGCTGCGGATGCTGCCAGCCCGGTGGCGCCGCGCGTGTTCAAATCGCGGCTGACCGACGCCGAGCGGGAACGCCACGCGGCGTTCATCGGCACGCTCAAGACGCCGGTCTGGGCCGACTACATCAGCGAGACGGATGGCTGATGTAGACGGTCCAGGCGGCGCGCAGTAGCTCGGCCCCATGCCCTCCGAGATCCGAGTGCCGCTCCGCGGCCTTCAGCTTGAAGCCCTCCGGGCTTGCGCCCTGTACCCGCAGGGCATGCGGCACGGCGCGCATCCGAGCGTCATGCCGGTGCTGCAGGATCTCGAGCTGGTCGAAGAGAGACAGATGCGGGGCGCGGCCGGGCGGAAGCTTTGGTTCCTGACGCCTACCGGGCGCGAGCTGTTGGCCGAGATCGGAATGAGCGAGCCGTGGGAGTCCTGGTCGCCTTCCGAAGAAACCGAACGAGATGCTGCGAGGTTAGAGGCAAAAGCCGATCAACATCGCCGCCTTCAGCATGCCGCGCTTCTTCTTCGATATCCGCGATGACAAGGGTACCCAACGAGACGAGGAGGGGGTCGAACTCGCTGACCTCTCAATGGTCCGTGAGAAAGCCCAGCGCCTCCTGCCTGACATCGCCCGCAGCGAGATCCAAGGGGATGGTGACCAGCACGTCTACATGGTGCTGGTAACGGACGAGGACGGCCATGCCGTCTACTCAGCTACACTCACCTACGCGGGCTTGTGGTTGCTGCGGTAGGCGGGGACAAATTTCGGAAGGACAGGTGGGCTTCCAGGCGCTGAGTGAGGGCTACCCCAGGTGGGGGCTCTATGCGTCCGCGATGAGCCGCTCGTATTCGGCCTCCGCGGCACCGTAGGTGTCGCCGACCATGCTCTCCAGCTTCTCGCGGTTGAGCACGGTGATGTGCCCTCGCCGCGCCTGGATCATACCCCCTGCCTCCAGCACATGCGTGGCTGTCGTGACGCCAGGCCGACGCACCCCCAGCATCAGCGATAGGAACTCGTGCGTGATCGGTAGGTCGTCCTGATCCATGCGGTCTTGGTACATCAGGAGCCAGCGTGCCAGTCGCGCCTCGATGGTAAGTTCGGCATTGGCGTAGGCGGTGCCTCCGACCTGCGCGATGAAGCTCTGCACGTAGCGCCCGAGCAGGCCGCGCAGGGCTGGGCTTGCATCGAGCGCCGCGCACAGGTCCACAGCTGGGATGCGCAGCGCCTCGCCTTCGCCCTGGACGAGGACGGTGAACGGTACGCGGTCGGCCCCCAGAACCAGCGGCGTGCCCACCATACCTTCGGGGCCAACGAGGCCGATCTCGATGCGGCCATCGTGCGTGTCGGCCAGGTACGAGCACAAGCCGCTTTCAACGAAGTAGGCGTGTTCGATTGGCTGATGCGGCTTGAGCACTGTCTCGTGAAGCCGCAGCGGTACGTGTTCCAGTGCAGGACAGAGACGCGCGAAGTCGTCCGCTGCCAGCGTGGCGAGGAGACGGTTACGGACCTCTGATTGTCGAGGCTGGATCACAGCTCTGCTTCCGATGAGGGCCAGGGCAGGTTTCGGCTCGCAGCCGCCCACACCTTGAGGCAACGGCGAGCGACGCGCTACCTTCGCACAGGATAGGAGCAAACTCTAATCTATGTTGACAGTGGCGAACCCGCGCCACCCCGATCCGATCACGGGTTGGTGACGTGTGGGATATGCCACTCGCCGACCAGGTCGAGCGAGGCGAAGTAGATCACCACCCCGCCCTCATCGCGCACCCGAACCGAATAGGTGCGGCGATCGCGATCCGGAAGCTTGTTGCGCGCCATATCCGGGAGGGCGTCCAATGCCTCAATGCGAGCGGCCTCAACGCCGGGCAATTCGAAGCCCTCATTATCCTCAAACCGGACCTCACCGTCGTCGGTGTCGAAGAAAAAATGGGGCATCAGATTTCCAACTTCACTCAGGCGGGAGCATTCGCATCTCTCTGCCGCTGATGCCCAGATATTCGATCAACGGTGTATTCGTCTTACATGGAGGAATAACATAAAACGCCGTCATAAAGCAGGCGAATAACTCAATATATCTCCAGTTCGGATCAAAAGATAAGACGATAATTAAATTGTTTTGACTTAAGCGCCTTTTCATCGGGCGTCCTCTTCTGCTACTAACCCAACCTTCTCAGATGAGCCAATTCGCTTCTCCTCAGATGCAGACGTTCGTTTGGTAAGGTAATCTGAGGCTTCAGCTCGATGTGTACGGAAGCGAACAGTCGTAAAAACTCAGCCACTTACCCGCTACCCGCGGAAAATATCTATCATAAGACGGGGTTTATATTCCATCCTGGACGTAGGGAGATAAATTGCCCTTCGCCGCCGTGGTCCGATGCAAGATGCTCTGATCCGCAAGCTTGAGAGCTTCGAGGAACTGACCGACGCCGACCGGGCGGCGTTGCGGATGTTCGTTCCTCGGGTGCGGCAGGTAGGACCCCGGACGGACCTGATCCGGGAGGGCGACGTTCCTGGCGACGTGCATCTCATCCTCAGCGGCTACGCCTGCCGCTACAAGGACCTCCCGGACGGTCGGCGCCAGATCATGGCTTATTTCGTGCCGGGCGACTTCTGCGACCTGAACGTGTTCATCCTCGACCAGATGGACCACAACATCGGCACGATCTCGCCCTGTCAGGTCGTGGAGATCCCACGGCAAGCCATCGAGGAGGTCACGACCAGCCACCCGCGGGTGATGCGGGCTTTGATGTGGTGCGCTCTCGTGGATGAGGCCGTGCTGCGCGAGTGGCTGGTCAACATCGGCAGCCGTCAGGCCGATCAGCGCATCGCGCATCTGTTCTGCGAGCTGTTGCTGCGCATGGATGCGGTGGGGCTCGTCAACCACAATAGCTACCTGTTCCCCTTTACCCAAACCGAGGTCGCCGACTCGATGGGCCTGTCGGACGTGCACGTGAACCGCACGCTCAGGGAGTTGCGCCGGCTTGAACTCATCACGTTGAAGGCGCGCGTCCTGACGATCCTGGATGTCGCGCACCTCAAGGCGTACTGCGGGTTCAATCCCAACTACCTCCACCTCAGGAACGCGCGTTGGAGTGGCCGCCGGCAAGTGCCGTGGCTTAGCAGCGTTCAGAGAGGTTAGCGTTGGCAGGCCGGGACAACGTCGAGACCCTGGTCGTTCTCCAGCCCATCTCGGTCGACACCGGCAGCCCTGATCGTGACGGCATGCTGGCGATGGCCAACGGTCTGCTGGTAGCTGTGCTGGTCCGTCTCGACGCGCCAGAGCATGGGCGGTCTGGGATGTGGTTCTTGGAAGCCGGATTGGGACCACTCGCGGGAGCGCGCCCGCCTGTGTTCGATACGCTTGAGGACGCAACGCGTTGGCTGCGGCAGCGCTTACGGTGAAGCTCCGTGCCGCATGATCGTTGCATCCGCTTGAACCCATGACTGAGGATTTCGACCCGACGCTCGAAGCCTTGGCGGCGCTGCAGGCGCATGGCCATAACGTCGAGCCGGACGAAGAGTCCGATCGTTGGCGGATCGACGGCCGGGAGTGGATCTCGCACGGCGACCTATTAGCTCTCGCCCTGCGCCTTGGCCTAGTAGATGGTCCTGGGCTGGTGCAGTAGCATACCGTCGTGCCGCAGACGCTCACTGGTTGGATCCTGTTCGCGGCCATTCTGGCTTCGGTGATGAGGGCGGCGGCTACGGCTACCAAGCTCGTTATGGCGTTGCGCGGTAAGGCGGCTCACGACCGACTGGACATCCATGCGGCCTATGCGTTTGGGACGCTGCTGCTTCTGTTCGAAGAAGGGCGGTAGCTCGGCTGAGCCCACTCACCATACCCAAATTTTCGTAACCATAAGTTGCAAAACCGCAGTGGATGATTGCATCATCCAGGGCTAACCTGTGTTCAGGGGTAGGCCATGACTGATGAAGCAGATCCGGCCCTCACGATCGTAGCCTCGCTGAAAGCCATCGGCATCGAAGCGGAGCTGATCGACGACGAAGTGGAGCGTTGGCGCATCGGCGACTTCATTTTGAGCGACGCCGACGTAGAGCGCTTCGCCGCAGGCCGGAAATCGGTAGGGAGCGGTGAGGATCGTTAGCTTGGCACCATTCCCGTCGGTGCGGATCCCGATGCCGGCCGGACGTGAACTGCTGACCGAGGTCAGAATGAGCGAGCCGTGGGAGGCGTAGCTCGCTACAGGGGCGCCACGGTGACTGGAAGCCTACTCCGGCTCCACGAGATGCTGGATCAGCATCCGATGCGCCTGGCATAGGGAGAGGGACCGCTCGATCTCCATGAGGAGATGCTGGGCGCCAGTTCGAACCGGCGAGTCCTTGGCCAAGCGCGCGATGAGGCGGAGCTGGTCTTCACGACGCTGCTGAACCTCGGCGACGTGCCTATCCACTTCGGCGAGCGGATCGTCCTGGAGCGGCTGGGTAAGTGTGGTCTGGCTCATGGCGCTCTATAGCTCCAGCCCCAGCTCAGCGAACACCAACTTGTGGGTGACGCAAGGCCGCGATGGTGCCGGCGTGTGAGTGCGCGGACGTCACGGTCGAGGACGATCAGGGGATGCGGGCTCAGTCACCGCTATCCTCGCCTAGAGCGTCGTCGTAGCCATCCAGCAGTCAGGCTAGGAGGTTGGCGCCCACATCGTCGCCGAGGTCGCCTATGAGCGCTCCTTGCGGCTTCTGGGGGTACTGCGACCGCACCTCGGCGAGCAACCTGCAAGCCAGCTGATCCAGCGCGTCGCTGGGCAGCACCCGGTCCCGATCGACAAGCATGGCTGCACCCCTTGGTGGCGTACCAGCCGGCTCGGCTCCACCGCCCGATCTGACTACCGGCTGGCGTTCTTGACGACACATCTCACCTCGACGGCTCGCCTGCCGCTACCCGTATCTGTTCAAGGAGAGCTTTGCGTGTCGTGGTATCTTGGATCTTGAACCAAAGCCGGATCAGTTCGGCAATCTCGTCTGGGTAAGCCTCCGAATGGGCCGTCTCCAGAAGCGTCTCGACAGGACACCCCAACGTGTCCGCGATCCGCTGGATGGCCTTGCGACCGCGGTCGTGTTGGTTGGAACCGGCAAGGGAATGCCGCGCTGGATGACGCATGGGCGGTTCTCCAGGCGCGCTAAAAAAATTCGTGATCCACGCCCCAAACCTACTTCAAAATCGCAATCCTGAATAGTACCTACCCGCGCCGTGCTCGCGGTGAGCGAATTGGAGCCCAGGAAGTGCGATGATCGACGACCATGACTTCGATGAGATGGTCGATGCATGCCGAGAGGCGCATGATGCTGTGATGAAGCACGGAACAGCGGAGATGCAGGCGTTCACGACAGCACTTCTGCACGCCCTCGTGAAGGAGGCGGCAAAGCGATCAGCCGCGAGCGGCAATGATAACCACGAACAGTGAGCTGGGTGTAGCGCCGCTAGCGGAACCTGCTGGCGCGAAGCGATGATATACTCGCACGCTCTATCCTGACGGGCCGCCTCAGCCCCGCCGCCCGATCTGATCACGGGCTGGCGAGGGAGGTCGTCTATCTCACCGGCGTCCGCGTAAGGTGCCGGGATCTGGTTAGCGCGCCGTGACCTGCGCTGGCTTGGCACTGTGTCGGAACAGGCCGCGCAGCGCTCGGAACGGCAGCAGCACCAGCTTGGCCACGCCGTGAGCGGCCATGACGACGAAGACGGCCAGAAGGGCTAGGAGGGTGTTGCGCAACGCGGGGCACTCCAAGACGGAGTGAACTCGGCGATCCGTCACCGCCATTGCTCTCAGGAGGCGCCCCGAAGACGGCGAGACTGTGAAGCTTTTTGGCTGCGTGCGCTCGCGAAATCAGCCTGGGATGACGTCGGGTACGCCCGATCGAGGTGCTGCGTAAGCAACACCTACCAAGTCCTCTCGTCGCCAGACTATGCGAACGGTTGAAGGGATCGGCTCCTGGCCGATCGCGAGTTCGAATTAGCGCGGCACTGCGAGGCCGGGCGGAAAAGCGAGGCAAGCACCCACAGGTGAGTGGTTCGTCACGATACAGCGGACTCCTGCAGCTACCCCTGGAAAGGCAACATTGCCTTCGATGGTAGCTTCGACCCGAAGCTTCACGCGGCGATCCTGCATATCAGCACACGGCCTGGATGTATTGCGATTGGGTGTAGGTTGTATCAACGGGCATACATCTAACAACTCAATCCAGCATAATAGCGATCTAGGCCGATAGGCGCTAGAGTACCATTTTGCGACGTATGATTAGCGCAATACTAATCATTCGTTCAATCAAGCGCCGACCTAGTTTACTTTTATTGCTTCTATGAATGTTGCATCGCCCTGCTGATCGTCCTGGAGGGTCGGCAACGGTCGTAGTGCGAAAACCGCAGCGGACGA
>NZ_JAKSYN010000072.1:0-6528 GCF_022829565.1 Methylobacterium sp. J-001 | reverse complement strand
GGCCCCGGAGGTGTTCATGCCAGCCTTCTCCGCTTGGCCGGCTGCGCTTGCCAGACCAGCTCCGCCGGCCAAGCTACCCGTGGCGGAGCGGCCCACCGTGCACTAACTCTACCCTTGGACCACCTCGTGGGGGCCGATCAGCGCTGCCATCGAGCGGCCCGTTCTGAGCGCTGGCGCTTCCGGCCACGATGAACAGAACGGGGGCGAGAGCGTAGCGCATGGCGGCCAAGATGGGCGCAGGAAGCGTAGCTGTCGAGGTGGATAGGTTGTCGAGCCCTATGCT
This sequence comes from Methylobacterium sp. J-001, assembly GCF_022829565.1. Classification (NCBI taxonomy): domain Bacteria; kingdom Pseudomonadati; phylum Pseudomonadota; class Alphaproteobacteria; order Hyphomicrobiales; family Methylobacteriaceae; genus Methylobacterium; species Methylobacterium sp. J-001. The sequence goes on along the minus strand of NZ_JAKSYN010000072.1, from coordinate 6,245 downwards.
CGCCGGTACAGCCCGCCGATGTCCGACAAGCTCAAAGCCCTCCTCGAACGCCTGAAGGCGCACCAGCGCACGCTTATCTTGGCGATGGCCGAGCACGACGGGCTGCCGGCTGGAAGCACGATACGCCAGGTCGCCGAGTTGGAGAACGTCATCGCTGCAGTCGAGGCTGTCGCGGCTGAGGAAGCGGAGGCGGCGAACGCGCGATCGCGGATGATCACTCGACAAGCTTAGGTAGTCAGGAATTTACCCCGTCGCGGAAGAAATTCTTTATACAAAACTGTCCATAGCGATCCCAAGCTAATCGTCCTATGGATCATGAAGCGTCATGCTTGCCAATATACGCTTAAGCACGAAAGTCGTCCTCGGTTACGGCGCTATACTTTCGACAATGGTGGCACTAACCATCTACGGCGTCGCCGAAGTGCGCTCAATAGATAAAAGTCTGGAAACAATCAACGATCTCAATTCTGTTAAACAACGCTACGCCATCAATTTCCGTGGCAGCGTTCATGATCGTGCAATCAGTCTCCGCGATTTCACTCTGGTGTCTGACCAGCGTTCGCGCGAGACGGTACTCGCAGATATATCCCGGCTCTCGGACGCATATGCTCGCTCCGCTGCCAGCATGGATCGCATGCTTATTGAACACCTTGAAACCTCTGCCGAGGAGCGAATGATCCTCGGCAACATTAAGCAGATTGAGGCTAAAACACTGCCTTTGATGAAGGAGGTCATCGAGCTTCAGCAGGCGAGTCAGTTCGAGAAGGCCCGCTCCATCCTGATGCAGGACGCACGCCCCGCGTTCGTTGAATGGCTCGGTCGTATCAACCAGTTCATCGACCTGCAGGAAGCCCGCAACCAGAGCATCGGCGCCGACGTGCGGTCGGTTTCGCACGCCTTCACCCTTCTCATGCTCGGTCTCCTTGGACTGGCCGCTGCCGTCGGCGTGGGGTTCGGCCTTTGGGCCTACCGTGCGATCCGACCTCTGAGACCTCTGACAGCCGTGATGCTCAAGCTGGCCCACGGGGATCTCGACGTTACAGTCCCTTCAACCAAGCAGCGTGATGAGGTTCGCGACATCACGCAGGCAGTTCAGGCGTTCAAAGACAATGCCCTCGCAGCACGGGCTTTGGCCGAAGAGCGGCAAGCCGAGCAGGGGCAGAAAATCCAACAGGCTGAGCGGATCGATGCGACGACGCGCGCTTTCGAGAGCACGATGAACGCCATCGTCGGTCACGTGTCGGCTGCAGCCGGTGACATGCAAAACACCGCGCGGGTTATGGAGAGCACGGCAGGGAATACGGCAGCTCGTTCGAGCTCAGTCGCTGCGGCCGCACATGAGGCGGGCGTGAACGTTACCACGGTCGCGGCAGCCGCCGAGGAGCTTGGCCTGTCAGTGCAGGAGATCAGCCGTCAGGTGGCCGGCTCCGCCGACTTGGCTAGAACGGCGGTCGTAGAAGCCGATCAGACTGGAACGTTGGTGCGAGAGATGAGCGCTGCAGTCGCCCGCATCGGTGATGTGGTCGGGCTTATCTCTTCGATCGCCGGCCAGACGAACCTGTTGGCCCTCAACGCTACCATTGAGGCGGCTCGCGCTGGTGTCGCAGGGAGGGGCTTTGCGGTGGTCGCCAGTGAGGTAAAGGCGCTCGCCGAGCAGACCGCGAAGGCCACCGGCGAGATCTCGGGGCAGATCGCACATATCCAGGGTGTGACGGGTCAGGCGGTCGGCGCCATCGGAGCGATCACGACACGGATCCGCGAGATCAGCGGCGTTGCGACCTCGATCGCCGCAGCAGTCGAGCAGCAGGGCGCGGCCACTCAGGAGATCGTGCGCAACGTCAGCCAGGCGGCAATGGGCACCGGCGAGGTGACCGACAACATCTCCGGGGTGGCCCGGGCTTCCGAGGAGACCGGCGCCGCGGCGAGCCAAGTGCTTGGGGCGGCCTCGGAACTGTCGCGCCAGTCCGAGCATCTCGCGGCCGAGGTCGGACGCTTCCTGGCAACCGTGCGTGCGGCGTAAAGCGTTCAGGCTTTCTAGGGTTACACTGGACCAGGTCAGCGAAGGGGCCACTTCCTCCACTTCAGGAGCAAGTCGCCCTTTCTGCTTTTTGAGGCCGGCCTCCAGCCTCTGTGCACCCGACGTCGTACCGAATTGGGCGCACAGGACAAGGCACAAGCACCTGATTGCGATAGGCCGGATTGCCGATGATCCGGGCACCCGTGTCAGCCGCTGATAGGGAGTAACGGGATCAGGGGTCAGCCGCTGATCGAGAACGGCGTAACCTCTACATTCTTCAGGCTCGCAGACCTGGTTCGATCGCTTCCGTAGATCTCCAGGCTGGTAGCCCCCCTCCCGGCGCTTACAGCAGGTGTTGCGGTGTTTAGAACAGTGCCGACACCGCACCGCACTGTAGGGGTTCCATTAACAACCTAAGGGCACAACAGCAGACGAACGCAATCTCGGGTTCCTGCTGTGCGGCTTCCCTCAATCCTCGTCGCGGAGGACATGCGCATCGCCGCGTTGGCTGAGTACGATCTCGTCGACTCAGCACCAGCACCAGCCTTCGCTCAGGTCGTCGCCCTGGCCGCACGCCTGTTCCAGGTCCCGACCGCGTTCGTCTCTCTGCTCGACCGCGACCGTCAGGTCTTTCACGCCAAGGTCGGCCTTGACCTGTGCGAGACGGACCGAGAGGTGGCGTTTTGCTCGCATACCATCACGCAGCGTGACGCCCTCGTCATCCTCGACGCCGCCCTCGATCCACGCTTCCACGACAACCCGCTCGTCACCGGGCCGCCGTACATTCGCTTCTACGCCGGCATCCCGCTGCACGCGCCTTCAGGCCATGCCGTCGGTACGCTCTGCCTCGCCGACACGCGGCCGCGCAACAGCTTCTCCGACGCCGACCGGCAGATCCTACAGCAGCTATCCGATCTTGTCCTCGACCGCATGGAGCTGCGCCGGCTGGAAGTTGCCGAGCGAGCGGGCCAGTCGCGCTTCGTCCAGATCGCAGCGACTTCGCCGGACGGCATCGTCTGTGCCGATGCAACGGGCCACATTACCTTCTGGAATGCCGCCGCCGAGCGGATGTTCGGGCACAGTGCCGCCGAAGCGATTGGGCAGCCCATCGACCTGATCGTGCCCGAGCGGATGCAGGGCGGTCATGGCGGTGGCCTGCACCGCGTCGCCGGCGGGGGCAAGCCCCGGCTCCTGGGCAAGACGGTCGAGCTGCCAGCTCGTCATAAGGACGGGAACGAGTTCCCGATCGAACTGTCGTTGTCGCGCTGGCAGGAGGAGGGGCGTGCCGCGTTCGGTTCGATCATGCGCGATATCCGCGAGCGGCGCGCCAATGAGGACCGTCTGTTCCGCCTCGCCCACCTCGATCCGCTGACCGAACTGCCTAACCGGGCTGTACTGTGCGAGCGGCTGACCGAGATCGTCGCCGCCGCACGTACCGTGTCGGTGCTGATGTTCGATCTCGACGGCTTCAAGGAGATCAACGACAGACACGGGCATGCCACCGGCGACGCCGCGCTCAAGGCGATCGCCGCCCGTCTGCTGGCATGCGTTCGCCCGATCGACACGGTCTCGCGTCTGGGCGGGGATGAGTTCGTACTGCTCATGCCCGACACTGCCGATCCGCTGCGGGCAGCCGAGGTGGCGGATCGGATCATCGCTGCTGTCGCGGAGCCGTTCAAGCACGAGGGTCAGACGCTCCGCCTCGGCACTAGCGTCGGCATCGCCCTGGCCCCGACCCACGGCGAGAGTGCGGACGACCTGCTCTCGTGCGCGGATCTGGCCCTGTACCAGGCCAAAGGCGACGGTCGGCTTTGCCACCGGCTGTTCACCCCCGTGCTGCGGCAGCAGGCACAGCGCCTCCACACCTGCCGCGACGAACTGGGTCGGGCCGTCGAACGCGGTGAGTTCGTGCTGTTCTATCAACCGCAGGTACGCCTCGGCGATGGTGTACTGGTTGGGGCAGAGGCGTTGATCCGGTGGCAGCACCCGGAGCGAGGGCTGCTCGCGCCTATGGCATTCCTCGACGCGCTGGATACCAGCCGGTATGCCGCCCAAGTCGGCGACTGGGTGCTGCGCACCGCCGCTGAACAAGCTGTAATATGGCGCAACGCGGGAGCACCTGAGTTCCGGATAGGGGTGAACCTGTGCAGCGCGCAGGTCCAGCGCGGCGATCTTGCCGAGACGGTCCAGGCGATCCTCCGGGACACCAACTTGCCCGCTGCTGGCCTCGAACTGGAGATCACCGAGAACATCGTACTACGCCACGATGCCGAGGTGATCGCAGCGTTGCGCAGCTTACGCACGGCTGGGGTGGGCATCGCATTCGACGATTACGGCACCGGCTATGCGTCGCTCAGCCTGCTCAAGCGCTTTCCGTTGACCCGACTGAAGATCGACCGCTCGTTCGTGACCGGCATGCTGGCCTCGCACCAGGATGTAACGATCGTGCGGGCGATCCTGCAGCTTGGGTGTGGGTTCGGGCTCGCGGTGATTGCCGAGGGCATCGAGACAGAGGCGGAGTATGCGCGTCTGCGCGAGAAGGGTTGCCAAGAGGGGCAGGGGTACCTGTTCGGCAAGCCGATGCCCGCCGATGTGTTCGCAACTCGGTTTGGTCTGGGCGCCGAGCAAGGGGTGGAAACCTCATCGGCGGCTGCCTGACGTTGCGCGTGGCCCGGGCTGCGACGTGACCTGCCGCGTCTGAGACTAAATGCTACGCTGTCTTCACTATCGGCGTCACACTGGCCCCCATGCCGATCCGGCCAGAGCACCGCTTCTTCTACCCGATCGATTGGTGCGAGCTGTCGATGGCGATCCGCTTCGGTCGGGCACAGGGCCGTTGCGAGAGCTGCGGGCGACCGCATGGGCAGATGGTCTACCACCTCGGCGATGGCCGCTGGTGGGACGCTGAGGCCGGCCGCTGGCGCGATGGATGGGGGCGTCGGATCCGGATCAGGTCGGGCACTGACATCCTCGGCCGCGCCCGCAGGACCCATGTCGTGCTGGCAGCAGCCCACCGGGATCACGACACGGCCAACAACGCGGATGCCAACCTCGCGGCATTCTGCCGGCGCTGCCACGTGATCCACGACCGGCCCGAGCATCAAAGACGGCGCTGGCGCACGCTGTTCCAGCGGAAGGCGATGGGCGACCTGTTCGGCGGTCCCTACGCCTGACCAGCACACTTCCGTTGCATTGTAGCAGCGGTTTTGACGATCGAGAGGACGCTATCGCGTGTGGTCTCGTCGGCGAGACCCGTGAACGCGAGGACGAGTTCCACTACCTTCGGGTCATTGAAGACGGCCGAGATAACGGCCTCCCGGTCATCGTTTCCCTGTGAACCAGCGAAAAACGTCTCGACCGGCACCTTGAGCTGATCGGCGATCCTCTGCAGTCGGCTCGCCCCAATGCGATTACGACCCTTCTCGTATTTCTGCACCTGCTGGAAGCTGACCCCAATGGCTTGACCGAGCGCGGTCTGACTCAGACCCTGCGCCGCCCGGACCGCCGCGATACGGCTGCCGATCTCACGGTCGGCTTCGGTCGCCAGCTTCGGCGCATTGGTGGAGGTCATCGCAGGATCAGTTTTCTACAGGGGGGAGGCTGAACGCACAGCTGCCGGTCCAGCCGTCTAAAACCGACCCAGGATTGTAACTCATTACGTTGCACAACCGCTAGTGCCGCGGCGCAACAGCTGCAACTTGTGCAAGGCACAATTGCAACCCTGGGTGTTTCACGAGATGGGCCTTAATCGTATCGCCCTCGTGAGGGCGATGGGCCCTCCTGAGATCGGGGCACCCCTCATGGACGAGATCGAGGAGCGGCGGCACGTCGTGCTGCGCAACCTCGCGACGCACGCTGGTCCGGCACGCGACCGACTGCGTCTGTCCCTGGACAACGCAGCCCGCTTGGCCTGCCTCCCGCCCGACGTGCGTCAGTTCTGCGGGGGAGAACATGCGGCCGTTGCCGGTCTCGATAGCCGCAAGCACCTCGGGCGGTAGGCAGGCCAAGCCGGCTGCGTTGTCCCGGGACAGACACAGTCTGTCGCGTGCCGGACCCGCGTGCGTAGCGAGGTTGCGCAGCAGGCCCGGCGCGCGCTCCTCGATCTGGTCCATGACGGGTGCCCCGATCTCAGGAAGGCCCATCGCCCTCCCGAGGGCGATACGATTAAGGCCCATCTCGTGAAACACCCAGGGTTGCAATTGTGCCTTGCACAAGTTGCAGCTGTTGC
>NZ_JAKSYN010000070.1:0-3728 GCF_022829565.1 Methylobacterium sp. J-001 | reverse complement strand
GGCCCCGGAGGTGTTCATGCCAGCCTTCTCCGCTTGGCCGGCTGCGCTTGCCAGACCAGCTCCGCCGGCCAAGCTACCCGTGGCGGAGCGGCCCACCGTGCACTAACTCTACCCTTGGACCACCTCGTGGGGGCCGATCAGTCGGGCTCGATGCGGATGCGGGGATACCTGATGAAATCGAGATCGGTCACCTCGATCGCGACAGGGATCGCTCCAGCGTGCCGTTGAAGCACGCCGGCGTAGAACGGGGAGTCTGAAACCGGGGCCAGACGCGTAAATCCGCGCTGCCCCAGGGCGTCGTGGACCGCGAGGCGTGCTGCGGTCCGGACGTCAGCCACTCTGCGAGCGCCCGACGACAGGAGCGGAGACATACGTCTTCGGCTGCGCGGCGACGGTCGTCTCGGCTCGCACAGGGATGCTGACGAGATCCGGGCGGTTGGGCAGCCGGGTTCCGAATGCCGCCTGCATCAGCGAGATCGCACGCTGCTTCTTGTCGCACGCCTGCACCGCTTCCCGCAGGCGATCGCGGAGCACCTCGGCGGCGGCGGCGGTCCGAACGCGTTGTTCGGGCGACATCCGGTTAAGGTTCTCGTCCTTGCTGGCCGGGTTGGCCATATCCCGGCTCAGCATCGCAGGCAGGCGTGTGACGATGCTCAGGAGGCGCTCATCCTCGCGTTCGGGCAAGAAAGGCCGGCGGATCGCCTCGTAGGCGCTCCGCGCACAGGCCATCAGCATGATGGAGGAAAGTTTCTCGTCATCAAGGTGGTGGTGGTCCCGCCAAGCCTTCAGGTAGCGGCAGTCCCGCCTGAGCCGCTCGCCGTAGATCTCGACGGCGTCGAGGAACCAGCGATGGATCTTGCGCGGATCAGATGCGACCCAATCGTCGTCGCGGTGGGCGAGCAGCACGGCATTCGACGGCAGGTCTTCCCAGCGTTTCGGCGCGTGATCATAGGCCTTCTCCATCCGCTGCGCCCGGGCTTCCAGCAGGGCGAAATCATGATCGGGAATGGCGTACAGGGGGATATCGACGTGGGCGTCGCGCGCGATCTCGAGGCGCGCACAGGTCGGCTTCTTAATAAGCGTCCACCCCTCGTCCTCTGCGAGTTCGCTCAGGACCGCATCGACAAACTCAAAAAACTGTTTTGCCGCCTGCGACGGCTGTTCGCCCTTCACGAATGACAAGGGGAGGTAACAGCCGTCATCGAGATCCTTCTGCTGGCTCGGCGGCCATGCGGGATCGTTGAGTGTCCTGTAGCTGCTGCTGCCTTGCGTGAAGAACCGCGGCTGCACGTCCGCGCTGAAGCGCTCACGGGACGCCTCGCTAAAGGCGAGCCGCAGGCACGTGCGGATCTTCCGCTTCGCCTCCTTCAGTTCGCTATCCTCGGCCTCGAGATTGACAAGGAAGGTCTCGGGGTCGGTGGTGGTGTGCAGGAGCTTGGAGACATTCGCCATCGTGGATCCTCGGCGACGGCCGGTGAACGTTGCTGTGCGGACGGGTGCGATCTCGCTACCGTCGAGATTAAGCGATTCGCGGAACGGATCAAGAACCAGCGGGGTTGTCGCACACCATGACGTTTCAGATTCTGTGCCTGAGCGGTGGCGGCTACCGCGGTCTTTTCACCGCCGAGGTGCTCGCCCAGCTGGAGAAGCAGGCGGGTCGGCCGATCGGTGAGTGCTTCGATCTCATCGCCGGAACATCGATCGGCGGTATCATCGCACTAGGGCTCGGGCTGGGACACCGCGCCACGGCGATCCGCGATGCGTTTCTCCAAAACGGCGCGGCGATCTTTCCGCCCCGGCGTCCGCCGCGATCCGGATTGCTCGGTAAGATCGATCGCTGGCGGGCTTATTCAGGCGGCCCGAAATATACGGCCACCGAGCTTCGGCGAACGGTTCAGGGGATCGTCGGGGCCGCTACCTTGCTTGGCGCGGCGCGCACGCGCCTTCTGATACCGGCCGTGAACATGACCGACGGTCGCGTACAAATGTTCAAGACACCGCATCACTCGACCCTGACCGTGGACCAGCATCGCAACGTCGTCGAGATCGCTTTGGCGACCTCGGCAGCCCCGACATTCTTCCCGCTCGCGACGGTGGGCAAGAGCCTCTACGCCGATGGCGGCTTGGCGGCGAACTCACCGGATGCCTGCGCCGTGCATGAGGCCGTCCACTTCGCCGGCCAGAAGAGGGACGACATTCGGGTGCTCAGCATCGGCACGACGTCGTCGAATTTCGGCCTGCCTAGGTCGCTCGGAGCCAGCTTCGGTCCCGCCGACTGGATCACGAACGAGCGGTTAGTTGCGACCGTCTTCGGCGTTCAGCAGCAGCTCGTGGATTTCATGCTTAAGCACGACTTGAAAGAAAGATACTATCGGATCGACACCTTAACGTCGGCCGAGCATGCGCGCGATGTGGGCCTGGACGTCGCCACCGAGCACGCCCAGGGTACGCTTATTGCTCTGGCGGAGGGAAGCTACCAACGCGCATGTACCGCCCCGCAAGTGCTCGAAGCGCTAGCGCATAGGCCAATCAAGCCGGATTTTGTTAGAAACTAAGTTCTCTCTGATCAGGCTATTGCGGAGCTCAGCATGGCATTTCGGATCAGTCACGCATCGGGGCTTACTCAGCTAAAATGCTGGAGAATGACCCTAGTTGGCGGTGCTTGCGAGAGTGCCGACACGCTGAGTTTACCCAACCGGTATCTGAAACCCCCGATTGAGCGGTTACTGCAGAAAACATTGATAGCTCAGAGGCCGATCGAGGAAGGTGATAGGCGCGGGGTTGCGTGTCGGAGCAGCATAATCTCCGACGACCGTGAGAGCCGTGTGATAGTGAGTAACGACAGTGATTTGCGATTGAGCGGGAGCCGCCCACTCGCCGAGTGGTGAATAACACTCATGTAGTCAGGCAGCGAAGCCGCCGTCGATTGTATGCATTGCGCCGGTCACGAAACCAGCTTCAGGGCCGGCGAGCCAAGCGACCATACCGGCCACCTCTTCGGGCCTGCCGTGACGCTTCATCACCATCGTAGCCTTGACCACGTCCGCGTGGGGCCCGTTTGCTGGGTTCATGTCGGTGTCGATGGGGCCGGGCTGCACGACGTTTACTGTGATGCCCCTTGAGCCGAAGTCACGAGCCAGTCCTCGGGCTAGCCCCTGCAGGGGTGACTTGCTCAGCGAGTACGCTGCAAGCCCAGGGAAGGGACAGCGGTCACCGTTCACCGAGCCAATGACGATGATGCGCCCTCCTGCGGGCATGGTTCGAGCTGCCTCTACGGCTGCGTGGTAGGGCGCATTCACGTTGATGCGGATCAACCGATCCACCTCATCCGGATCCTGCTCGAGGGGATCGCCGAAAAGGGCGATTCCGGCGTTGACGACGAGGACATCGAGGGGCCCGGAATCCCGCACCCGAGCGATCACCGCGTCTCGGTCCGCGCTATCCGTTCTGAAGGCCGTGCTGCCTGTCTCCCGGGCGAGTTGTTCCGCCGCATTATGGGATCCAGCGTAGGTAAAGGCTACCCTTGCTCCGTCGGCCTTGAAGCGTCGCACGATGGCTGCCCCGATACCCCGGCTACCACCGAGTACTGACCTGACCGGTATTTTGGACCGGGCCAGTTGCGAGATTACTGCATGGTAGCGGCCATGGGTAGGCGGAAGGCCAGATCGGGGTAGCTGACGGGCGCGGGCGGCCGATAGCCTAGCGACGAATGCGGTCGGATGCAGTTG
>NZ_JAKSYN010000068.1:0-7772 GCF_022829565.1 Methylobacterium sp. J-001 | reverse complement strand
CCTGTCCGACGTGCACGTGAACCGGACCCTGCGGGAGCTGCGCGCGCTCGGCCTGATCCACCTCAAGAGCCGGGTGCTCACCATCCTCGATGTCGAACGGCTGAAGGCCTTCTGTAGCTTCGCGCCGAACTACCTGCACCTGCGCAACACCCGCTGGGGCGTGCGCCGCGATCTGAGTTGGCCCGGTCGAGCCCAGGAGGGCTAGCCGTGACCGGGCCGGGCAACGTCGAGATGCTGGTCGTGCTTCAGCCGATCGCGGTCGACACCGACAGCCCTGATCGCGAAGGCAGGCTGGTGATCGCCAACGGCCTGCTTGTGGCGGTTCTGGTCCGCCTCGCCGAGCCGGAGCACGATGATGTCGGAAGCTGGTTCTTCGAGGTTGGCTTCGGCCGGCTGCAGGGGAAAAAGGCACCGACCTTCCTAAGCCTGGAGGAGGCGACGCGCTGGCTGCGACGGAACTTGAAGGCGGCGTGAGCTGCCTATGACAGCGAACGCTGCCTCCTCGCTTGGCTCGATCACAAGCTGACGAACCAAGCCGTGATGATATGGCCGCCCAGCCGGTGCACTCTGATCCAGCCTCGAAATTTCCGACAGAACTCGCGTTGATGATCAAGCTGAATGTCTGGTTGGTGCGCGCCAAGTTGACGACGGCGGCCGTGCTCTTGGCGCTCGCGGGCCTCATCGTTGTAGCCCGAGGGATCGCGCGGCTTCCGTGATCGGGATAGCCTCTCGGCATGACCGAAGGCGATGATCCAACCCTCAAGGCTGTCGAGGACCTGATCGCCGCCGGCTACATGGTCGAGCGCTTCGACGAGGACCCCGAGTTGTGGCGGGTGAATGGTGAGGTGATGACCGGCGCCGAATTGATCGACGAAGCCAAGCGAATGGGGCTCATGGACGGGTAGAGCCGGGTGCAGTAGCTCTCCGGCATGGCGAGCAACCCGACCGTGTTCGACCTCCGCAAGGTCTCCGAGGTTAGGGACGACGAGATCACTGCTGCGATCGATGCCGTGTTCGCCGACCTTGCAACCTAAGCCTACCCCCTAACCAAGGGGTGGGTGCTCGACTTCGTAGGAGCGGTCGCGAGTCACAAAGCCTCCCAGGACGCCCTGCTCACCGACCGGGACGCCTACGAACGCAACACAGGACGCACTGCGATCCTGCTGGCACATCCGGTGAAGGAGTGAGCGAGCCGTCCAACCGACCTGCGGTTCAGCAGATGATGCGCCGCCTCGACGGTTCGCCCGCGGGCTCGGGCTGGACGAGGCGACCACGCACGCGATCGTGGAGAGGGTGGTCGCCGACAGCCCCGAGCAGACTGACGAGGAGCGCAGCATCGAGGCCCGCTGCCGCATGATCGTTGCATCCGACTGAACCCATGACCGAGGATTATGACCCGACACTCGAAGCCTTGGCGGCGCTGCAGGCGCATGGCCATAACGTCGAGCCGGACGAGGAGTCCGAGCGTTGGCGGATCGACGGCCGGGAGTGGATCTCGCACGGCGACCTATTAGCGCTCGCCCTGCGCCTTGGCCTCGTAGATGGTCCTGGGCTGGTGCAGTAGCTTACCGTCGTCCCCCAGCAAGCCGTCCGGGTGATCATATGTTCGGCTCGAAGCGACCCTCAATCAGACGCGCGTATTCGGCTTCCGCCACGCCGTAGCTGTCACCCGCGAGGTCGAGCAGGCCATCGCGGATGATGATCTCGACGCTACCGCGGTGCTTCCGCACGAAGCCACCTTCGGCCAGGACCCGCAACGCTGCTGTCACCCCCGGACGCTCGACGCCCAGCATGTACGACATGAAATCCTGCGTGACCGTCACTCGATCGCCGTCGATCCGATCGTGGCACATCAGTAGCCACCGGGCGAGGCGGACGGCGGTGTTGCCCCGGACGTTCACGAACGCCGTCTCTGCCGTCTGGACGAACTGCGCCTGGATGAAGCGATGGAGGACCCCACGCAGGACCGGGCGCCGTTCCACCTCAACGCGCAGCACCGCCACGTCGATACTCAGCATGTGCCCGGCCATCTGCACGAAGTGGGTATGTGGACTGCGGTCATCGTCGAGCAGGATCGGGGCGGCGCCGACCAGACCTTCTCGGCCGATCAGCCCGATCTCGACACGGTCGCTGGGGCCATCGGTGGTGATCGAGACAAAACCTTACTCCGGGAAATGGACGGTCTCTATCGCTGTATGGGAGGCGATTAGGACGTGCCGCAGAGGCATTGCCTTGGCTCGCAACGCAGGCCGGAGGGCCTCGAACTCGTTTGTCGGGAGTGCCTTGAGAAGGCGGTTGCGCAAATCGGCTTGTCTGAGAACTTCCACAGGTGCTCGCTCGCAAGGGGCAAGAGCACACGCGATCCCTCAATCACCAGCGCCCTGAATATGGCTGGCAATCAATTTGATGTCGGAGCCCATTAAATATTTGCAATTATCATTTGTTGTTTATTTGAATAATATCGTCTGTGTATGTCAAAAGACATCTATCAGATGCCGAGATGATAAAAATCAACACTCAGATGTGTCTTTTGTTTGAATTTGTCATTGTAAAATTTATTAGCGATGCGACGTGACCTCGGCTTCGCTGGGGGTTCTCGCGTGTAGATTTCGCCACTTAGGGCGCTCGCCGCCGAAGTGGATACCGGTTCTGCGCCAGCGAGCGCGTCAGAACAATAGCTTAGGGGCGTGACCCGACCCAACCTGGTCGGGCACTGCTCTAGGCCGAGACGAACGTGTTGACACAACCCCGGCGGATCGAGGCCATGGGAGTGCCACGTCATAGCAGTAGACACATTCCAGCATCGCGAAGGCAGTTGCGAAAAAGCGGAAATAAGACAATGCTTACAGCGCGATCGAATTGTACAATTCTTACAGTAGACATTTCAGTTAACCATTCTTCTGGATTTGAATGCTATGAACTGCGCTTCAAATTTAGACGTCGGCGCAGAGGCTTGTATCGCGGTTGACGCCGCCACCGGGGTAAATGCAACCCCGTCGATGCTTGTCGTAGGTCGTCCAGTGAGCGAGAAATGCCTCATCGTCGTCGCGGCGCGAACGAGCTGCCGTTGATGTATAGGCCGTCCAGCCCGGTAGAGTGCGGCACGCTCCCCAGAACCACCAATTCAGCGCGCCTCGCTGAGTTGGACGCCTATGGCATCCTCGACACCGCTCCGGAGGACGGGTTCGAGGATATCGTGCACTTGGCGGCTTCGGTGTGCGCCGCCCCGGTGGCGCTGGTGAGCTTGGTGGCGGCCGACCGGCAATGGTTCAAGGCCCGCATCGGCTTCCCCGGATGCGAGACCGACCTCAACTCTTCCGTCTGCGCCCATGCGCTGACTGCGCCAGACATGCTCGTCATTCCGGACCTCACGGCCGATGCTCGTACCCGAGCTAATCCGCTGGTCACGGGCGAGCCGCACATCCGCTTCTATGCCGGTGTACCGCTGCGCTCGCCGGAGGGGCACGCGCTCGGCAGCCTGTGCGTGATCGACACCACGCCCCGCCCGAGCGGACTGACCGGAGAGCAGGCCGACAACCTCCGGCGGCTCGCCCGCCACGTCATGGCCTTGCTGAACGAACGGCGCCAACTCGTGCGACTGCGGATCAGCGAGGATCGCCTGTCCAACGCCTTCGCGCGTCAGGTGGCCTTGACCGAGATCGGCGACCATCTGCGCGACCTCTCGACCATCCCACAGATGAGCGCGGCCGCGGCCGAGATCGTTGGTCGAACCCTGGAGGCCAGTCGCGCCGGGTACGGCGAATTGGACGCGACGGGTGCAGTCATCGAGGTTCTGGCGGACTGGACGCCCTCCGGGGCCAGAAACCTTCTTGGGAGGCATCGCTTCGCTGATTACGGGACCTTGGGTCCGGTGGTGGCCCGTGGCGAGACGCTCGCGATCGGGGACGTGGACACCAATCCGCTCACCGCCGACGACGCCCGAACTTTCCGCAGGTTCGACATCCAAGCCCTGCTCAAAGTGCCGATCCAGGAGCAGGGCCGGACGGTCGCCATGCTCTACGTCCACGACACGAAGCGGCGGGATTGGTCCCCCGAAGAAGTGGTGTTCGCTCGCAACGTCGCCGATCGAGTTCTGGTGAGCGTGGCACGCCTACGGGCCGAGGAGGAGCAGGGCACTCTCAACCGCGAACTCAGCCACCGCATGAAGAACACGCTGGCGATGGTGCAGGCTATCGCCACGCAGACGATGCGCAACGCGGTCGATCTCGACGCGGCGCAGGAGGTTCTGTCGGCACGCTTGGTCGCGCTGGGCCGAGCCCATGACATGCTGCTGGATCAGACCGGGGCGAGCGCGGACCTTGCCGAGGTGCTTCGGCAAGCCCTGGCGATCCATGATGACGCTCAGGCTGGGCGGCTTCGGGTTGAAGGCCCTCCCGTGAAGATCGGCTCCAAGCCCGCCCTGTCGCTGACGCTCGTGATCCACGAACTCGCCACCAACGCCGTCAAGTACGGCGCTCTCTCCACTGCGGACGGCTACGTGCAGGTACGCTGGAGCATCGAGCCTACCGACAAGGGGGCGATCCTGAACCTCCGGTGGAGCGAACACGAAGGACCGCCGGTCACGCCACCACAACGCCGTGGGTTCGGATCGCGCTTGATCGAGCGCGGCTTGGCGGGGTCGATCGGCGGCGGGATCGCGCTGAGCTATCCCCCGGAAGGTGTGGTGTGCGAGATGTCGGCCGCGCTGGCTGAGATCGAGGCTGATGCCTGACGATGCCCTGGCCAGGCAGATGCGAGGTGTGGGACGAGAACCAGGCTACGTCTGAGCGGCGGTTGTGATCCGGTTCGCGACGGGCGCAGTCTGCATCCCGCCCTCGATCATCGCGACAAGGTCGGCTTCGGTCAGCGGCTGCCCGTTCGGCCCGGTGACGCTGATATTCTCATAGCTCGCTGCCTGGAAGTCGCGCAGCTTCTTCAGTGCCCATTCCGGCGTCGGACAGTTGTAGGTCACGGTCCCGTGGGACCTTTTCGCCTTCACGATGAAGGGCACCGCGGTCGTCATTCGATCTCGATACCCGCAGCGCCCAGGATGGCGCGCTGCTTCAGAATGCCGATGCGATGGGTTCGGATTGCGTGCTCAACTTGGGTCACGTCCTGATCGTCGGCTGCACGCAAGATGGCAACGGCGTCGGACAGAGCCGCGATGGCGAACTCGTCCAGCATGATGTTGAACGCCAGCCGTTGGCGCATTTGGGCGCAAGGGCAGTCAGTCTGGCGCTTCGGCTGTGACATGACACAACAACGAGCGGCATCATGGGTGGTTCTGCCCGGCCGCCCGATCTGATCACGGGCTGGCGGGGGAGGTCGTCGATCTCACCGGCGTCCCGTCAGGATGACCGTGAGATCGAGGTGCCCGAGGTCGCGCTGCCGGAAGTGGCGGCCGAGACTTCTGAGGCAACCGTCTTGCCCTGGCGCGGCCGCGGCAACTTCCTCGCGGCCGTCGGCGTAGCGCTGCTCGAAATGGTTGGTGCCTGAAACAGTGTCTTTCAGTTTGCACAAGCTCTAGTTGCATTCATTGGCAGTGCTCATTCGATCACATGTACGAGATCTCAGAGCTGCGGAAGGCTTCGGATTTTTTCATACCTTGTCGTTCAACAAAATCTGCACGTGTGATGCGTATCGTAATGGGATGCCGACCATCCTCACCAAATTCCTCGATAGCCAGGCGCTCAGCTTCGTTCTAGCTGCGGCTACGATCTGCGCCCTCAGCGCTTGGTTACTCGTGTGCCTGATCCGGCAAGCTGAGAGCTCTTCCAGGGCCGCTCGGCGGTCGTGGATGGCTGGGATCGCGGTGGTTGGAGGAACCGGGGTCTGGACAACCCACTTCGTGGCGATGCTCGGATACCGGACCGATCTCGTCCTGAGCTACCACCTCGGAACGACGGTGCTGTCTGCCGTAGCTGCGATCGTCACCGTCGGCGTACCGCTTGCCATAGCGAACACCCTTGCAGGGGTATGGGCACGGTCGGTCGCTGGCGCAGCATCAGGGCTTGGCATCGCCGTGATGCACATCACCGGCATTGTCGCACTTGAAGGGTGTGGTCAGACGCAGTCGGTCGGGTTCAACCTCCTCGCTTGCCTCATCGGCGCGACTGGCATGGCACTGGCCTGCGGACTGCCGAAGAGATCCGACACCCCCCTGGTCACGGGTGGCCTCATCGTGGCCGCGGTATGTGGCACCCATTTCGTCTCTATCGCCGGCACTGTGCTCGTCGGCGAACAGGTCGATCGCCTCCTGCCGGGTATGCAGGTAACTTTGAGCATCGTCGCCGCTACAGGGGCGGTGATCCTTCTGCTCGGCTGCTTCCTCGCTCTGTCTGCGGCCAAGCGCTTCGAGATACAGGAGGCGGGGCACGCGCGGGTCCTGGCGACCGCATTGCAGAACATGTCGAACGGCATCCTCAAGGTATCCGCCGGCGAAATCGTCGAACTCTACAACGAACGCCTATGTACCATGCTCAATCTCGCGCCGAGCAGCGTCGTTCGCGGCGTAAGCCTAACGGCGTTTCTTAAGCAGGTGGGTCACGCGAATGCATGGGATGAGGAACGGATTGGCAGGGTTCTGGAAAACCACCAAGTTTGGATGGCCAAGGACTGCGAGACTCAGGTCGAGCACAACTTCGATGACGGGCGGATATTGTCCATCACCTGCCAGCCCATCGAGGACGGCGCGGTACTGACCTTCGATGACGTCACCCGGGTAAAGCAGGCGCAGCGGGAGATCTCGCATCTCGCCTACCACGATCCACTGACAGGTTTGGCGAACCGTCGCTCCCTTATGGAGCGCATGGCACAAGCTCAAGGAGCCGAGCAACCATTCACGCTCCTGCTGATCGACCTCGATCGGTTCAAGGCGGTCAACGATACCTTCGGCCACGGCGTAGGAGATCGCCTCCTGGTCGATGTCGCCGTTCGGCTACGCGAGCTGGTCGGTGAGACCGGGTTCGTCTCGCGACTTGGCGGGGATGAGATGGCGGTAGTCGTCCAAACCGACGCCTCGGCCGCCATGGTGCTGACTGGGCACGTCATCGCAGGGATCGAGAAACCCTATACCTTCGACGAGGTCACCGTCGTCATCGGCTGCAGTATCGGCGTGTGTGAGGCACAGGATACGTCGAGCCCGGAAGACTTGATGCAGCGCGCCGACATCGCACTCTACGAGGCCAAGCGTCATGGCCGCGGGCGGGCGGCTCGCTACACCCCCGGCATGATCGTGACCATCGCCGAGCGGAACCTCTTGGAGAACGATATTCGGATTGCGTTGGCCAAGAGCCAGTTCCACCTCGCCTACCAGCCGATTATGGCGCTGACGGACGATGACACCGTCGGGTTCGAGGCCCTGATCCGTTGGCAGCATCCGACGCGGGGGTTCATTTCGCCGGCGACATTTATTCTGCTCGCAGAAGAGACAGGCCTGATCGTCCCGATCGGACAATGGGTCCTTGAGGCGGCCTGCCGTCAGGCAACCACCTGGCCAGCCAATCAGCACGTCGCAGTCAACGTCTCCGCTGTGCAGTTCCGATCGCCGCTTATACTCGCGCATGTCACCGCGGCGCTGGCGAAGAGCGGCTTGTTAGCAAGCAGGCTTGAGATCGAACTGACCGAGACGGCCTTAGAGCCGTGTCCGGCTGGGTTGAATCGTTGGGGGTAGCGGGCAGTCTGCGGATCTGATTCGATGATGGGCTTTCCGAGGAGGTCGGGATGCCGTCAGCGCTATCGATGGATCTGCGAGAACGCGTGATCGCGGCGAT
>NZ_JAKSYN010000063.1:0-5908 GCF_022829565.1 Methylobacterium sp. J-001 | reverse complement strand
TGGCTCAGATGGATGTTTTAGGGGTTCGGCTGAGGGCATCGAAGGTCGCAGAGGCAGACTCGGTCGAGATGAAGGGCCTTGGGTATCGGTTGTGCTCGGCGATGTAGCGATTGATGGCGACCTGAAGGTCGACGACACCGGTAGAGGTATCCCGCTGCAGGCGGCGACGGGCCAGCGTGGCAAAGAAGCCCTCGACAGCGTTGAGCTAAGAGGCTGACGTTGGCTTGAAGTGGAAGGTCCGCCGTCGGTGGCGAGCGAGCCAGGCGCGAACCTTTGGGGACCGTAGCTGCCTTAGTTGTAAAGCACCACGTTGATCACCTTACCTGCTGGGACTGCTGCCTTGATGGCTTTGAGGAAACGGATGAACTCGCTGTGGCGATGACGCGGCAGGCAACGGTCGAGCGCGGTGCCATCGAGGACGTTGAGGGCGGCAAACAAGGTCATCGTGCCGTGGCGGGTATAGTCGTGGGTCTGAGCAGTTGGGGTGCCTGAACCGAGGGGCTGGTCGGGGCGGGTGCGCTCCCGGGCCTGGATCTGGCTCCCTTCATCCTAAGCTTGTCGAAGGATCGTCGATGGACAGCACCACGGCGCGGGCGGGCTGATCCATATAAAGACCCACAACCTCCTCGACCTTCCTGGAAAAGGCCGGATCGTGCGAGCGCTTGAAGGTGCGGATCCGATGCGGTCGTAGGCGATGCTCCTGCCAGATCCGTTGCTCGCAGCGCAGAGAAATCCCAATCTGCTTGGCGACGGCACGTTCGGTTCAGTGCGTGACCTCGTCCGGCGGCTTCGAACAGGTCAGCGAAAGCACCTCCGCAACCGTCCGGATGGAATGCGGTGGGGTACTATATGTGCGGGTCATGTCGCGTAGCAGGCCTTTGACTCCCTCTTCGGCAAAGCGCTGCTGCCAGCGCCAGACCGTGGGTCGGCTGACATCGGCCCGCCGAGCCACCTCTTGCACATTCACGCACTCAGCTAAGGGAAGGACGATCCGCGCCCGCAGAATGAGCTCGAAGGGCAGAGATCAATCGCCAACGATCGCGGCAAGCGCATGTCATGATTCATCTAGCAGTCATTGACGAGGTCTTAAACCTTATTTTATGTGAAGGGCCACGGCAGATATATTCAAGCACCGCTATATCTTAACTATTTCTATTTTTAAGAGATGGATCGTTAAAAGGCGTGAGTCGCCTCAAATCCATACAACTTATCGCTTGATTCATGATAATTTCTTTTATAGATTGTGTCAGAAAGTTTTTCGAGCGACTGGACTTTTTATGCTATAAAAAGTAGATCTTACCCTTCAACCCTAATAGTTGCTCTAAATGAGGTGTTATGTGAACAAGTCGGGCGATCTCGAGACTGTAAGTTTAGCTGAAATTATTAATGAGTTAAAAGGTTACCGTCGATTTTTGTTACTAAATGCTATTTTTTGGCTCGGACTCGCGTCTCTCTATATTGCAAGGACTCCTAACGAGTATTCCGCAACTGCGTCGGTTGTTTTAACGCCTACCCGGATAGCGAGCTCAAGTCAGGGATCAACGCTAGGAAGTGTTATTGTTCAATTGGATAATTCTCAGGCAGAGAGTCAAATCCAAGTACTAAAATCTGAGAGAAATCTCCAATCAGTATTTGAACAGTATAAGGAAGAGATAAATCCCGCAGAGGCTATTGAGAAGAAGTCAGAGCCTTCCGGAATATTTCTTAATTTACTGCGGCAAAAGGCGGAAACAAAGGAAAAATCCATCGATCGTAACGCTCAACTTTTTCAGCAGTTTTCGGATAAAGTAAGCGTTCGCAGAGTGGGTGCTTCATACGTTCTAGAATTGTCATATCGTGCATCTTCGCCAGAGCTCGCAGCGAAGGTTGCGAACTCAATTGTTCTTCAATATTTATTAAGCCAGATCGAACTGAAAGCTGCCGCGACCGAGAAGGGAGGGGAATTTCTTCAAACCAGAATCTTGGATATTCAAAAACAACGTACAACAGTTAAAGAAGGGATAAGAGCTGGGACTATACCAGCTGCAATATTTCCTGATGCCGACGCACAAATAATCGGTGCCGCTACGATCCCCACAAGAAAATCGTGGCCACTAACTGGGCTAACTTTGATGTTTTCATTGGCCTTGAGTAGCTCATTAGGACTGTTTGCGATAGCCGTTAAAAATTCACTGTATCCAACTATCAAATCTGCCAGTTCAATGAAAAGGCATTTAGGCCTGTTGTGTTTGACTTATATAAACAGGAAAGATATTGGTTTGAGAAATTGGCGCAGCTTGAGGCTCAAAGAGCTTTCAACTTCTGCACCTTCTTCTGAAATAAACCGCCGATGGATCGCAGCGATCGCGAATGTCAAACAGATCGTACTTAGCAAGAATAAAAGAATGAATGGTAAAATAATTTGCGTTTTACCTATGAATAAGGGTCTAGAGCACGCCGCAATCTCGTTCATGTTAGCTCGAATGATAGCCGCCAGCGGAAAGAATGTTTTATTGGTAGACTGCGATCACGAAGAGGCGTCATTGACCGGGGTGATTGCTCCTGAAGCTGTTACTGGCTTGTATGATTTGAGTGGCACATCCCATCTTGAAAATCAGTCCGCACTCAAGCTTGTAACTGATCGATTGAAGTTCTTGCCCTCAAGAGCATTTAAGGCCGAATTTAATAGAGATGTCGATATTTCATCAGAACTTTATAGTGCAATCATCGGTAGTGTAAAAGATATTGATATCACTATAGCTTGTCTTCCTAAATATAACACGATTGCAGGTCTTACAGTCGCAGCTCCATTTATTGAGGATGTGATAGTCATTTTTGATGCAGGTATAACTCCGATGCATCAAGCTCGAGACTATATTACATTATTGTCTTCCTACAACTGCAAATTTTTGGGAGGAGTATTAATAAACTGATCTCTTCCCCAAAGTGTATTTGTAGGAGTCCTAACATTACTTTGGCAGTTTGATTTCAGGGTGGCAGATTGAGAATGGCGTCACAGTGCGGGCATCGCCGCGGTGGTGGCTGACTGAGGTGATCCAGGATAGCTTGGCGGATCGCCGGCATCGAGGGCTGGGGCGGCGGGCAGGCGATTCTTTTATTCCGCACCGCCGCGGCGAGGCGCCGGGATTGCAGGAAGGCATAGGCCATCATAGTCAACAGCGCGTGCCGATGCAGCCCGGTCCAGGATCGGCCCTCGAAGTGGTCGAGGCTGAGTTCCTCCTTCATCTGCTGGTGCGCCTGATCGCAGATCCAGCGCGCCTTGATCGTTGCGGCCAGCTGCTTGAGCGTTGCCTCGGCCGGCAGGTTCGAGAGGTGGTATTTACGCTTGCCCGAGCCTCGCTCCTCGCGCACCAGCCAGACCTCGTCGCCGGGCAGATGCTGATTGCCTTGTCCGCCGATCCGCTGGGTCGGGCCATCGGCCATCCGCACGCGCAGCGCGCAGAAGCGAGCCCGCAGCCGGCCTTTGGTGCCGCGCCGCCAGGTCACCAATCGGCCGCTCATGTTTGCCAGGATCGTCGCCGCCGCGATCGAGACCTGATCCGGCACATGACGCTTGCACGGCCGCCCCCGCCCCGCGACGGGGAAGATCATCGTCACGTCGGCTGGGTAGACCTTGTTGCGTCCTGAGATCCCGACAGCCCAACTCGGGCCACGCGCGCTCAGGGCTTGCCGGAACGGGGCGGACCCATATCCCACATCGGCCAGCACGCAGCCGAAGCGCACCCCAGCCTCCCGAACCCGGTCGATCTCCGCAACCGCGATCTCCAGCTTGGTGCGGGTCGCGCGCAGGCCCGCAGGTACGCCGGCCGATACCATCCGATCCGGGTCGTTCGTCCAGGTCTCGGGTAGGAATAGCGCCAGACCGACCGCTACGGGAACCTCGCCGCGCGCCAGCATGAGCGACACCAGTGTCTGGCAGTTGGCAGTCTTGCCGTAATTACCCAGGCCCGTAGTGGCGGGGTTTAAGCGCCAACGGTCGTAAGGATTGTGCGGAAGGGGCTACTGCCTGTGAGGCAGGCAGTATCGACGACGGTGCGGATGTCGGCCTCGCCCTCGGCTGCCCACATCGCGCGGTATCCGTTGGTCATCTTGCGCTGGATGACGGACGGGCGCAGCAGTCGCTCGCTGTCATTGTTGGTCGGCTCGACGGCGCCGGGGTAGGCGAGGAACACCAGCAGCGGATCGCGAGCCCGTCCGATCTTGGCCTGGAGGGCTCGGGTCAGGTCGCAGCGGCTCGGCGTGGCGAGGATGGCTTCGAGCTGTCGATCCAGGCTCCGGCGCTTGGCGGCGAGCGTCGAGGCAGCCAGATCGGAGATGCGCTCAGCCTGAGCGAACACGGATTGGAGCCAGAGCTGTAGACGCCTGGGGACTGGATCGTCGCTGGTCTCGACGACATAGGCTACGTCGCTGGCGAGATGGGCCAGGCAGGTCTGGTGTTTGGCGGCATGTCCCTGCTGGCCGGTGTAGCGATCCGAGATCCAGACCGCGGGCCTATGTCCGTCAATCATCTCTCGCACCACGATGGCGCCCCGCGTCGGCGAGGCCGAATGCACCACCGCGTCGGCCGAGTGGAAGACTCACTGGAAGGCATTGCTGCCCTCGATTCGGACGCCGGTCTCGTCCGACGCGACGACAGTGGCCCGGCGCAGAGCCGACACGGCGACCTCGCGACCGGGACGGAAGTGGCCCTGCGCACGGCGGAGCAGGTTCATCAGCCCGCCCTGGCTGAGCGTCAGACCGAACAGGTCCGACAAGGCCGCCTGGAGCCGTTCGTAAGACAGCGCCTGAAACGTCTTGAGATAGGTCGCCACCGCATGCAGCCGCGGGCCGAACGGGGTGCCACGCGCTGCCTCCGGAACCGGCGCGACCACGCGCGCCCCGCAGGTCGGGCACTGCACGGCCAGGCGTCGATGCTGGGTGACGACCGGCATCACCGCCGGCAGCTCGATCCGCTCGGAGACGCTGACGACCTCGGCGGAAAGATCCTCGTGCAGGGCGCCACCGCAGCACGCGCAGAGGTCGGGACGATGCTCGACGACCGCGTTGGGATCCTCGCTCATCACTCGGCTGTGGCCCTCGTGCCCGGGCTTGGCCTGCTCGCGGCGCTCCTTACGGTCGGTCGACGGTGGCTTCGAGGACGTGCGCGAGGTCTTGTCCGGACGCTGCAGCCGCAGCACCAACTCGATCAGCTCCTCGCGGCACAACCGCTCAAGATCGCTGCGCCTCATCCCACGATGGAATCAGCGAAGTCCAAACTCTGCAACAGGGGAACGCCCGCACGATGCGAGCCGCAGTCGCCCGATACCCCCTGGGTAATTACGTCTTGCCCAGCGTCGTGGCGTATTGCGGTGCGACCCCAACCGAGCGGTTGCCCTTCTTCGGCAGAGCGGCCTCATCCTGAGCTTGTCGAAGGATCGTCGATGACCAGGATCGCATCCGCACCACAGACGAGGCGATCGGCCTCGCCAAGAAGAGCCCGCTGAAGTGGAGCCTCATCCCAGATCCCGGCGGCGATGAAGTGGT
The DNA here is from genome assembly GCF_022829565.1 of Methylobacterium sp. J-001. Taxonomy (NCBI): domain Bacteria; kingdom Pseudomonadati; phylum Pseudomonadota; class Alphaproteobacteria; order Hyphomicrobiales; family Methylobacteriaceae; genus Methylobacterium; species Methylobacterium sp. J-001. The sequence continues at coordinate 385 of NZ_JAKSYN010000063.1, read as the reverse complement.
GCAGCCGATCATAGGGCACACCCTCGGCCCGCGCCGCCATCGGCTGGACGCTCTTGCGGTCACCCAAGCCGATCAGACCGCTCACGTAGAGCGGGCACATAGCCCAACGCGCCGGATGCGACAGTCCCGCAACGAACGGCTGCCGCCACCGGTCCAGATCCTCACGCCATCCGCCAGCACCTGACATCGCGAGCACCCACGCTCATGGCCGTGGCAGGCGAATACGCAAAAACCTCCGGCGTTCCCTTAGAGCCGTGTCCGGCTGGGTTGAATCGTTGGGGGTAGCGGGCAGTCTGCGGATCTGATTCGATGATGGGCTTTCCGAGGAGGTCGGGATGCCGTCAGCGCTATCGATGGATCTGCGAGAACGCGTGATCGCGGCGAT
>NZ_JAKSYN010000061.1:0-531 GCF_022829565.1 Methylobacterium sp. J-001 | reverse complement strand
GGAGATCACGGCGCGGGTGGAGGAGAACGTCCAGACGTTCCAGCAGATCGTGGCCTCGACCAACCAGCAGCAGCTCGGGATCGAGCAGGTGATGGGCGCGCTGCAGAACATCCGCCAGGCCAGCCAGCAGACGGCGGCCGGGACCCGCGAGGTCGAGACCGCCTCGGCCAACCTCACCGAACTCGCCCAGGCCCTCATGGCCCTGGCCGAACGCTACCGGCACTGAGGGCGGCAGCATCCGCGGGGCGAGACCGGCTCGACCGTGCCGCCCGGTCCGGCGGAGCGATCGAGCCGCCCACAAGCAAAAACCCCAGACGCGGATGCGTCTGAGGCTTGGTCGGCTTGATATCCAAACAACCACGCCCGGCCCGGAGGCCGGGCGCGCCTGTGGGTCTTAGTACGAGCCGAACTTGTAGTTCAGGCCGGCGCGGACGACGGCGAACTCGTCGTCGCGGCGACCGATGGCGCTGTAGGCGACCGGGACGAGGTTGGCGGCGTTGACGACGAGGGCGCCCTGGTTGCGGTTGCCGC
>NZ_JAKSYN010000060.1:0-73386 GCF_022829565.1 Methylobacterium sp. J-001 | reverse complement strand
GCGGCAACCGCAACCAGGGCGCCCTCGTCGTCAACGCCGCCAACCTCGTCCCGGTCGCCTACAGCGCCATCGGTCGCCGCGACGACGAGTTCGCCGTCGTCCGCGCCGGCCTGAACTACAAGTTCGGCTCGTACTAAGACCGAACCGACTCCGCTTGACCTAAGCATCCCCAGCCCGATCAGACTGGCCGCTTAGTCGAGGAGCGTCCCGGGATCACATCCCGGGACGTCTTTCGTAGGGGCCGGCCTAGGCGTGAACCGCACGGGCCAGCTCGGCCTTCGACATCCGCGAGCGACCGGACACGTTCTGCGCCTTGGCCTGACGCATCAGCTCGGCCTTCGTCGGACCGGATGCGTCATCCGCCCGCGCCGCCGCGGCCTTCTTGGCAACGGCCTTGGGCTGCTTCGAGAACTGCTTGCCCTTGCGCGTATCGGCCCGCTTCTTGGCGGTGCTCGCCGCGTATTCCGCATCGGTCAGGCTCTCGCGGGCCGTCTTGGGCAGGTAGCGTTCGCCGGTCTTTCCGCTCTCCGCGGCCGATTTCGTGCCCCATTCCTCCTCGGTCCACTGCTGGAGGTGGTTGTCGGAGCCCTTTTGGCCGGCGTAGCCGCCGCCCGCCTTCTTGTACGCGGCGGTCGCCATCTGCGCCTTGCGGGCCGACCATTGGCCGGGCTTGCCGCCCTTGTCGGATTCCGTGGCCGCCTGCTTGACCGCGTCCCACAGCTTCGGATCGGTCTTTCGGGCGATTCCCGACATCGCTGCGCCTCGAGAAGATAGAATCGGCGTCAACACGACGCCTGCCGTCCTGTTCCTGTGAGGCCCGGTCGCGGCGTGCGACCGAATGGCGGCCGGATACCGAGGGCGTCTCACGCGGTTGCCTCCCAAAGGGAGCCTCCGCATGCCCGACGCGCCGAAGACCGACACGCAGGACCTTGCCAACACCCAGAACCTCGCCAACACCCAAGACCTCGCCAACACCGAGTACGACGCGCAGCGCCGGGCACGGGCGGGAGCCAAGCATCAACCCGGGCCTCCGGCGGCTCCCGAGGAAGCGCCCCGGGCGCCCTCGGACGGGAGCCTGCCGGCCGGCCCGCAGGATGGACAAGGCTCACAGCATGGCTGACGTGCCGACCGACACGCAGGCGCAGCGGATGCCCCCGGGCAAGCCGACGCGGGAGGGGCTCGCCAATGCCCCGCTGGACACCGCCACCGGCACGGTCAAGCCCCAGGATGGCCCGATGGATCGGGCCGGCACCGAGGCGGAGGCGGCGGCCCGGGGCGGCACGCGCCGCGGGGCCGAGAGCGACAAATCCGGCACCCCGTGAACGACGCCCCGGCCGGTCGGCAGCGCCGCCAGTCCGGCGCAAGGAAGCACCGCGACAGACGGTGCTGTGGGCCGGCTCCGCTCCGGGCCGGGCTCCTGTCCAGGCTTGGCGCGTTTCTTCCATCGGGTCCCCGCCGGCCTCGAAACACTGACCGGGGCCCATGACGGGGTCCCGCGGCCGGAACAGGCAGACCGATGTTTCTCAGCGTGTTCGACGTGTTCAAGCCGGGGATCGGCCCCTCCTCGTCCCATACGATGGGGCCGATGACGGCGGCCGCCGACTTCCTGGATTGCCTGCGTCGGCACGAGGCCCGCGCCGCGGCGGCAGCCCTCCGGGTGAGCCTGCACGGCTCGCTGGCCTTCACCGGCCGGGGCCATGCCACCGACCGCGCGGTGGCCCTCGGCCTCCTCGGCTTCCGCCCGGCCGACATCGCCATGGACGAAGCCGAGCGCCGGCTCGAGGCCCTTCAGGCCCAGAAGCGGCTCGCTCCGGCGGACCTGCCAAGCCTCGCCTTCGACCCCGCGACCGCGATCGTGTTTGATTACGGGCCGCCGCTGCCGGGGCACGCGAACGGGCTGGTGATCACCGCCCTGGACGCGGCGGGCACGCCGGTCCTGTCCGAGACCTACTACTCGATCGGCGGCGGCTTCGTGGTGACGGCGGCCCAGCGCGCGGCCGACCTGCCGCCGCCCAGTGCGGCCGCAGATCTGCGGCTGTGGCCCTATCCGTTCGAGACCTCGGCGGCGATGCTGCGCATGGCCCGCGACAGCGGCCTACCGGTGGCCGCGATGAAGCGCGCCAACGAGGTCGTCGGCCGGGCCGAGGCGGAGGTCGATGCGGGCCTCACCCGGATCTGGCAGGCCATGAATGCCTGCATTGAGCGCGGCCTGTCCCGGGAAGGCGAATTGCCGGGCGGTTTGCGGGTCAAGCGCCGGGCCAAGCGCATCCGCGATCAGCTCGACCGGGAGCAGGGCTCGAACATCGCCCAGCCGCACGTCATGACGGACTGGCTCAGCGTCTACGCCATGGCGGTCAACGAGGAGAACGCCGCCGGCGGACAGGTCGTGACCGCCCCGACCAACGGCGCCGCCGGCGTCATCCCGGCGGTGATCCGGTACTACACCGACCATTGCACCGGGGCCGATCCGGCACGGATCCCGGAATTCCTGCTGACCGCCGCGGCGATCGGCGGGCTGATCAAGCACAACGCCTCGATCTCAGGGGCGGAGGCCGGCTGCCAGGGGGAGGTCGGCTCGGCCAGCGCCATGGCGGCCGCCGGTCTCTGCGCTGTCCTCGGCGGGACGCCGGCCCAGGTCGAGAACGCCGCCGAGATCGCCCTGGAGCATCACCTGGGCATGACCTGCGACCCCGTCGCCGGCCTGGTGCAGGTGCCCTGCATCGAGCGCAACGGGATCGGGGCCACCAAGGCGGTGGCGGCGGCCTCGCTCGCGTTGCGGGGCGACGGCTCGCATTTCATGCCGCTGGACAATTGTATCGCGGCGATGCGCCAGACCGGCGAGGAGATGAGCGCCAAGTACAAGGAGACGAGCTTGGCCGGGCTCGCGGTCAACCTCCCGGAATGCTGAGGCCGGATCGCGCCTGGCGAAGCGGGGGGAGGGCAACCGCCCGCCGGCTCAGGACTTGAGGTCGGCCGTCACGCGCGCGGCCTTGCGCGCCGCGCCGTCGGGGTCCGCCACCAGAGCCAGGAGGTCGGCCTCGGTCAGAGATTGCCCGTCCGGCCCGGTGATGGTGATGCTGTCATGGCCCGCGGCCTGGAAGTCGGCGAGCTTCTTGAGCGCCCATTCCGGCGTCGGACAATTGTACGTGGCGGTGCCATGCGGTTTCCGTGCCCGCACGACGAAGGGCGGCGGGGCGGTCATTCGAGCTCGATGCCCGCGGCGCCGAGGATCACGCGCTGTTTCAGGATGGCGATGCGGTGGGTGCGGATCGTGTGCTCGATCTGCGTGACCCCCGGATCGCCGGTGGCGTGCAGGAGGGCGAGCGCATCGGACAACGCCGCGATGGCGAACTCGTCCAACAGGATGTTGAATGCGAGCCGTTCGCGCAACGTCGAACAGGAGCAGTCAGGCTGGTCTTTCCGCTGCGACATGTTCGACAACGAGCGGGACCGCCGTTGGTTCTAGCCGCGGCCGCCGATGGCTGATCCGACGGCCGCGCATGTCGAGCCTTGCGCCGAAATCGCTCCTGATTCGGCGTGGCGCGTCACGGATCGTGACGTCGCCGGCGCAGGTCGGATTCAGCGACGGCCGCCGTCGGCGCCGGGCTTCATCGCCCGCTCGATCGCCTCCATGGCGCTCTCGAACGCCTTCGCCTCGCTGCGGTGCGGACGATCGGATCGCTCGATCAGCTTGCCGCTCCGGCGGATGGCCCATTGGAAATGGCCCTCCGGCTTGGCAATGGGGGAGACCTCGATGGAGTAGGGGTGTGGTACGTCTGACATAAGTGCCCTATGCCAGCCTTGCCGCGCGGATGCCAGTCATCTGCGGACATTCCGCGGCGCAATCTGTCATAGGCTGGGGGCGACGCACCGGCGCGGCACCACGGCCGGGGCATCCGGACAGGCGTGTCCGAACAATCTCTGCCCCGGCGGCGGGCCCTTTCGATCCTTTCGGCAGGGGCAGGCCACCCGGCGCCGTCCTGTGCTACACACCGTCGAAACCACGCCGGCAATCCGGCATCGAACACGTTCTAAGGAGAGTTGCAGTGGCGCGTCCGGACCTTGGTACAAAGCGGATCTGCCCGACGACGGGGAAGAAGTTCTACGACCTCAACAAGGATCCGGTCGTCTCCCCCTACTCGGGCGAGGTCGTCCCGACCGCCGTCGCGACGTCGTTCGGCCGGGCGGCCCCGCCCGTCGTGGCCCGCAAGGAGGCGCCGGCCGACGAGGAGGACGAGGCCGAGGGCCCCGAGCTCGTGTCGCTCGACGAGGTCGAGGCCGAGGAAGCCGACAAGGATACCGATACCGAGGGCGATGACGCCCTGGACATCGAGGATGACGGCGAGACGGTCGAGGACGACACGCTCGTGGTCGACGAGGACGACGAGAACACCGCCGATCTCGTGGAAGTCAACGACGACGACGACGAGTAAGAGCCTCTCACAGAACGCCCTCTGCGCCGTCTCGTGCAGAGGGGGGACGCCCGGTGATCGGGCGTTCTGTGAGGTGTTCCAAGGACGCCTGCCCGCGATGACGCCGCCAGAGGCGTCATCGCACCGTGGGGCGTGCCATGAGCAGGGCCGATCGCACGGCCATGCGGCGGGACGGCGCGTCGGCCTCGGCATCGACCAGCGTGGCGGGGGCGAAGGCATGCGCCGCCACGGCCGCGGCCAGGTCGAGGATGTGATCCGGCCCGATCGCGTGGTTCTGCGTGGTGGGTTCGGCGAGATAGGCGTCGACCGCGCACCTGACCTCCTCGATCGCGATGCGTTCCTCGGATACGAGGTCCCAGAGCGTGGCGTTCTCGGGCATCGATCGGGTTCTTCACCGCGGGCGACGAGCTGCAACACCGTAACACCCCGGGCCGGCATGCCCGCGCGCCCCGTGCGCGTCGGCTCTCCACAGGATCAGCGATGACCTCCGCGATTGCGGCTTCGACCTCCGCGATTGCGGCCTCCCGCGCGTGACGGCCTCTCGCGCCGCCGGCGGTCTCGTCCCCGGCCGATCCTGCGGATCCTGCACGGCCTGCTGCCGAATCCTGGAGATCAAGGCGCTCGACAAGCCGGCGGGCGTCCTGTGCCGGCACAGCACCGGCCGGTCCTGCGGGATCTACCCGGAGCGGCCCGAGGCCTGCGCCCAGTGGCACTGTCTCTGGCGCCGCATCGCGGCCCTGCCGGATGCCCTGAGGCCCGACCGATCCGGCGTGGTCTTTGGGCTGGAACGGCGCCCTCCCGGCGCGGGCGCATCCGAGGGCGCCTGCATCGTCGGTCGAGCGCTGGACGGCGCGCAGGCCTTCGAGCGTTGGGAGGCGATCGAGGCCTTCGCGATGTTCGTCCGGGAGGGCTCGTTGCCGGTCTGGAAGGCGTATGACCGCCATGCGACCCTGATGAGCCCGGACCCATAGGGCCCGGCCTCTCCGGGACACGCCGGACGTGATGCGCCCCCCGCTGCCCGATCCGATTACGGACCAGCGGGAGGTCGTCGAGTTCACCGGCGCGAGCCGATACGCAACATGGCTCGCGGGACCGATGGTAGCCGGCTCCGGTTAGCCAAAGCGCGAGCCAGCGCCCACGCTTCGGTCCCGGATCGGGAAAGCTCAGTCGGCCTTCAGGTTGGCCGCGCTCTCCTTGCCGCTGCGCCGATCGGCCTCGACGTCGTAGGAGATCTTCTGTCCCTCGATCAGGTTGCGCATCCCTGCGCGCTCGACAGCCGAGATGTGGACAAACACGTCCTTGCCGCCATCATCGGGCTGGATGAAGCCGTAGCCCTTGGTCTCGTTGAACCACTTCACGGTACCGGTAGCCATAGAGTTGTCCTAGTCGTCTTCGGCTCGCCAAAGCGACGTGCCGCATGGGCCGAACGAGCCGGCTTGGCCGACTGTTCCCAAAGTTCCGCACGCCCGCAACGGCCGGGCCGTCCGATTCCACATCTCAGAGCCCCCGCCGGTGCAGCCGGCCGCTGCGCGATGTGCGCGACAGACCGTGCGGGGTCTTGTTCCAGCGCACCGGGGCGCGGACCAACTCGATGAGGGCGAGCCAGGCGGCCAGGCTGACCAGCAGGAAGTAGACTGGCACCCAGGGCGCCGCCTGCGCGAGATCGCCCCAGCCGCGCCGGACGCAGCCGACCAGGGCCGGCAGGACCATGGCGGCGAATCCCACCCCGAACAGGGTGATGGCGACCCCGGCGGCGAGGTTGTCCGGGAAGTTCGGGGCGACCGGGATCTCCAGGACCAGGTAGCGCCAGGCGGCGTAGGTGAGGCAGACGGGGTAGGCCAGCGCCGAAGCCACCGTGCCGGGCACCAGCGCGATCGCGCAGAGCGCCTCCAGGGTGCCGAGGCGACGGGCATTGGCCAGAGGGCGGCGCCCATGGGCGAGGCTGGTCTGCATCAGGCCCTTCAGCCAGCGGGTGCGCTGGGCCAGCCAGGGACCCAGCCGCGCCGGCGCCTCCTCGATCGTCGCGCTCGGCAGGTCGCCCACAGCGTAGCCCGCCAGGGCGAGCCGCATCCCGAGATCGGCATCCTCGGTGACGTTCCACGGGTCCCAGCCGTGGAGCGCACGCAATATCCGGGTGCGCAGGTGCATCGAGGGGCCGCCGAGGGGCACCGGCATGTCGAGACGTGCGAGCGCCGGGTTTAGCACGTCGAACAGGCCCGCATATTCCAGCGCGAAGGCCCGGGCCAGACGGGAATCGTCGGCATTGTCGATCACGAGCCGGCCCTGCAGGCAGGCGGTGCGCTCGGGCAGACGCGCGAAGAGGGAGGCGGACAACCGCAACTGCCCGGGATCGGGAACGTCCTCCGCGTCGTAGACCGTGAGCAGGGCGCCGCGGGCCAGGGGCAGGGCCGCATTGAGCGCCCGCGGCTTGGTGCGGGGCATCCCCGGCGGCACCGTGATGACCGCGAACCGGGCGGGGAGGGCGATCCGCGCCAGCGCCGCCGCGGTCTCCGGGTCGTCCGCCTCGATCAGGAGCTTGATGTCGAGCTTGGCCGCCGGGTAGTCGAGCGCCGCAAGCCCCTGGATCAGGCGCGGCACCACCGCGGCCTCGCGGTGCAGGGCGACCAGTACCGTGTAGATCGGCAGCTCGGCCTCGGCGAGCAGATCCACCGGCTCGGCGGTCACCGGGGCTGCGATGACCGGCGCGGCCAGCCGGAACGTCGTCATCACCAGGAACAGGACCTGCCCCGCCAGGGTCAGCGTACGGGCGAGGGCCGGCGGCAGCATCGCGAACAGGCAGAGGGCCGCGATCGATCCGAGCACCAGGAGCAGCAACCACCGGCTCGCGGGCTCGTGCGGCACGGCCCGCTCGGGCATGTGCCGTCGCAGATCCTGCGCGGCGTAATCCGCCACCGCCCCGGGGATCGCGGCGAAACCGCCCCGGGGATCGCGGCGAACACCGCCTCGCGCAGATGCGTCGGGCTGGTGATCGCGGGCATCGCGACATGGGACGGTCCGTCGAGGAGTTCGGCGATCAGCCGGCCGCGCGGCGCCAGCACGGTGGGCGCGACGGATCCGAGGGCGAGGGGCGCGAGGCCGGCGACCAAGCTGTCGGGAAAGCGCAGGCCCGGGCCGAACGGGATCGGCCCGTCGAGAAACGGGGCGCCGAGGCGCCGGGCCAGGGCGCGGTAATAGGCCGTCTCGTCCATCAGCCCGGCATTCAGCAGCGCGGTCGCCGCGTCGGTCCCGGCGCCGGCGGCGTCGCGGGCGGCCCGGGCGAGCAGGCGGGGGTCGATTCCCTCGGCGCGCAGGAAGGCGATCTCCGGCGGCAGGGAGATCGGCCGGGAGATCGGGGCCGTGGGCAGGCGCTGCATCGACACGCCGACGCTCTCCCGGTGGCCCCAGGACGTGGTAGGAGAGGGGCGTGAGCCAGACCCTGTCCCCGCCCTCCGAGAGGAGCATCGCCGCAATCCCACCGTCAAGGTCGGGGGGACATCGAACACGCTCGTGGCTCGCATGGGCCGTGCTCGCCGCCCTCGCCTGGGACGGATCGCTCGCCTGCGCGGCGGCGCCCGTGGGGCCGCAGGCCGCGACCCCCACCGTGACGGTCCCCGATTTCTGGAACCCGCGCAGCCGCGGCGAGCGGGTCGAGGCGCCCCAGACCGGCCGGGCGGTCCGGTTCCTGACCGATGACGAGTTCCCGCCGCTGCACTTCGCCGGCCCCGACGGCAACCCGACCGGCTTCGCGGTCGAGCTCGCCCGCGCCGTCTGCGAGAAGCTGACGATCACCTGCACGGTGCAGGCGCGCCGGTTCGATACCCTGCTGGACGCCCTGGACAGCCGGCAGGGCGACGTGATCGCGGCCGCGATCCCGCTGACCGCGCCCCTGCGCGAGAAGTTCCTGGCGACGCGGCCGTATTTCCGCTGGCCGGCGCGCTTCGCGGCCCGCACCGACAAGGGCCTGCCGGTCCCCTCGGCCGCGGCGCTGGCCGGCCGCAGCGTCGGGGTGATGGGCGGCAGCGCGCACGCCGCCTACCTCAAGGCCTTCTTCCCGAAGGCCGTCCCGAAGGAATTCCTCGACCTCGCGGCCGCCGAGGGCGCGCTCAAGCGCGGCGAGATCGACTACCTGTTCGCCGACGGCCTCAACCTTGCCCTCTATGTCGGCGGCCAGGAGGCGGAGACTTGCTGCGCCCTGATCGGCGGCGACTATCTGGAGAACCGCTATTTCGGCGAGGGCATCGGGCTGATCACCCGCCAGGAGGATGCGGCGCTGTCCCGGGCGCTGGACGACGCGCTCCAGCGGGTCTGGGACGACGGGAAATACACCGAGCTGTACCTGCGGTTCTTCCCGGTGAGCCCGTTCTAAGGGGCTTTCTTCCCGCCAGCGAATCGGGGATCCTGCACGGCGCCGGGTCTCCCCGACAGGATCGAGGCATGACGGACCTTCTCGACAAGGCGGTGGCCAGGGCGCGGGACCTCGCTCCCGACCTTCAGGATGAGATCGCCCGTCTGATGCTGGCCTTCGTCAATGAGGACGCGCCCCTCTACCAGTTCACCCCGGAAGAGGAGGCGGAACTCGACGAATCCGTGGCCGCAGCCGCGCGGGGTGATTTCGCGAGCGATGCCGAGGTGCGCGCCATCTGGGCCCAATATGGCCCGTGAGGCTGCGCTAAACCCAATCAGCCTGCCCCGAACGCCCCCGGGACACCGGATTGCGCCCACGGGCGTTCCGCTGGGGCTCGAACCGCTCTAGGGTGCGCGCTCCCAGCGTTCCGTCACCCACGAAATCATGCCCGCCGCACCTGCCCTGACCCTTGACCCCGACCTGATCGAGGCGGCCGCCACGGCCGCCGCCTGGCCCTTCGAGGAGGCGCGCAAGCTCGTCGCGCGGCTGGAGAAATCCGGCAAGACCGAAGTGCTGTTCGAGACCGGCTACGGGCCGTCGGGGCTGCCGCATATCGGCACCTTCGGGGAGGTCGCCCGCACCTCCATGGTCCGCCACGCCTTTCGGGTGCTGACCCGGGACGCCGTGCCGACCCGGCTGCTCGCCTTCTCGGACGACATGGACGGGCTGCGCAAGGTCCCGGACAACGTGCCGAACCGCGAGATGCTGGCCGCCCATCTCGGCAAGCCGCTCTCGCGCATCCCGGATCCGTTCTCGAACGAATACCCCTCCTTCGGCGCGGCCAACAACGCCCGGCTGCGCGCCTTCCTGGACAGCTTCGGCTTTGACTACGAGTTCGCCTCCGCCACCGACTACTACACGTCGGGCCGGTTCGACGCGGCGCTGCTGCGCGTGCTGGAGCGCTACGACGCCGTGATGGAGATCATGCTGCCGTCGCTGCGCGCCGAGCGCTCGGCCTCCTACTCGCCGTTCCTGCCGCTCCACCCGGTCACCGGCCACGTCATGCAGGTGCCGATCGACGAGGTGCGGGTCGAGACCGGCACCCTGATCTGGCGCGACCCCGCCACGGGCGAGCGCTACGAGACCCCGGTGACCGGCGGCCATGCCAAGCTGCAATGGAAGCCCGACTGGGCGATGCGCTGGGTCGCGCTGGGCGTCGATTACGAGATGGCCGGCAAGGACCTGATCGATTCGGTCAAGCTGTCGGGCAAGATCGCCCGGGCGCTCGGCGGCGAGCCGCCGGAGGGCTTCAACTACGAGCTGTTCCTCGACGAGAAGGGCCAAAAGATCTCGAAGTCGAAGGGCAACGGCCTGACCATCGACGAGTGGCTGAAGTACGGCACGCGGGAATCCCTGGGCCTATTCATGTACAACAAGCCCCGCGAGGCCAAGCGCCTGTTCTTCGACGTGATCCCGCGGCACGTGGACGAGTATATCGGCTTCCTCGACCGCTATGCCGGCCAGGACGCGAAGCTGCGCCTCGGCAACCCGGTCTGGCACCTGCATGCCGGCAACCCGCCGGAGCCCGAGCGGGTCGAGGGCGCGAGCCTGACCTTCGCGATGCTGCTCAACCTCGCCGCGGTGGCCAACACCGAGGACCCGGCGGTGCTGTGGGGCTTCATCCGCCGCTACGCGCCGCAGACCGGGCCGGAGACCCATCCGGGCCTCGACCGGCTGGTGGTCCACGCCCTGAAGTATTTTTCCGACTTCGTGCGCCCGGCCAAGACCTACCGGGAGCCCTCGTCCGAGGAGCGGGCGGCCCTCGGGGACCTGTCGGAGACGCTGGCCGCGCATGCCGGCTCCACCGACCCGGAGGCCCTGCAGGCGGCGGTCTACGAGGTCGGGCGGCGGCATTTCCCCGATACGTCCGGCAAGGCCAAGAGCCCGGACGGACGGCCCGGCGTGTCGCAGGCCTGGTTCACGAGCCTGTACAACGTGCTGTTCGGCGAGGCGCGGGGGCCGCGCTTCGGCTCCTTCGTCGCCCTCTACGGGGTGGCGGAGACCCGGGCGCTGATCGAAGCCGCTCTGTCGGGCGCCCTGGTGGCCGAGCATGCCGCCTTCACGGCCGGCGCGGCCAAGGTCGCGTGAGGTCGCGATGATCGTCGAGACCGAAGCGCAGCTGGAGGCGCTCTACGCCGCGTCCCTGGCCCCAGCCTCCGTGGTCAAGGTCACGGCGGTGATCACGCCGGATTACGCGGCGCTGATCGCCGCATCGCCCTTCGCGGTGCTGGCCACATCCGGCCCCGAGGGGCTCGATTGCAGCCCGCGGGGCGACCGGCCGGGCTTCGTCCGGGTCGCCGACCCGCGCAGGCTGATCCTGCCCGACCGGCGCGGCAACAACCGGATCGATTCCCTCCGCAACGTCGTGCGCGACCCGCGGGTGGCGCTGCTGTTCCTGATCCCGGGCTCGGGCACGACCTTCCGGGTGAACGGGACGGCGGTGATCTCGGCCGATCCGGACCTCCTGGACTCGTTCCGGGTGGACGGCCACGCGCCGCGCACGGCCCTCGTGATCACGGTCGAGGCCGCGTATTTCCAATGCGCCCGGGCGATCATCCGGTCCCGGCTGTGGGAGCCCGAGGCCCGGGTCGATCTGGCGGAGCTGCCGAGCCCCGGGGCGATCCTGGCCGCCCTCACCGCGGGGGAGGTCGGCGGCCAGACCTACGACGCGGAATGGCCAGCCCGGGCCGCCAAGACGATGTGGTGAGAGCCGGCGGCCGATCCGGTCGCCAAAAACTACGCCAGACCGAGAAACAGCGCGAGGGAGCGCGTCACCGCCAGCAGGGTCGCGTCATCAAGGCGGCCGATCGGCGGCCCGACCTTCTCCCGCCGCACCGACATGCCCTTGTCGATCTGGATCTGAGACGGCTTGTTCAGGCCGTTCCCCAGCGTGGGCTGCACGGTCAACTGGATCAGCGGTGCGTCCACCAGCGTCGCCGACAGCAGGAGGACCGTCACAGTGCCGGTCTCAGCGAATGCGTCGGACTGGATCACGAGGGCCGGACGCGGTCTCCCGAAATCGCCCGCCATGGCGACGGTAACGAGATCGCCGCGCCTCACGTCTCGTCCGGGTCGTCGAGATCCGCGAGGGCGGTGTCGAGGATGGCGTTCAGCTCAGGGTCGGAGGCATCGGCTGCCGCCACCAGCAGCGATTGCCGCCGGCACTCCTCGGCAAAACCCGGCCGGCTCGTGTCCGGCACCCAGATCTGCACAGGCCGGAGCCCCGCCGCGCGCAAGGCGTCCCGACGCTTCCGAACGCGCTCGGCGATGGACGTAACCATCGATGCCCCCATCCGTTACATGTAACAGATTGGGAGACAGAACGGGAAACGTCAAGGCGAAGCGGGCAGCCCGGACACGTCGCCATCACGGGACCCGGCCGGGCGTGGTTTCACCCCACCAGGGCGAGGCCGGGCTGGGAAAAATCCTGCGTCTCGGTCTCGGGGATGACGTCGACCTCGACCTTGAGGCGCTGCTTGCCCGACCCGCTGACGATGCCGTCCACCGGCGCCACGTCGCCGTAATCGCGGCCCCGGGCCACCACGATGTGGTCGTCCCGCACCGGCACGCCGTTGGTCGGGTCGAGGCCGAGCCAGCCCTCGCCGCACCAGACCGCCACCCAGGCGTGGCTCGCATCCGCCCCGCGCAGGCGCGGCCGGCCGGGGGGCGGCACGGTCCTCAGGTAGCCGCTGACATAGGCCGCCGGCAGGCCCATGCCGCGCAGGCCGGCGATCATCACATGGGCGAAGTCCTGGCAGACCCCGGCCCGCAGCGCGAAGGATTCGGCGAGCGGCGTGCGCACGTTCGTGGCCTTGGCATCGAACCGGAAATCGGCGCCGATGCGCAGCATCAGGTCGTGGGCCGCCCCGTAGGCGCTGCGGCCGGGCGAAAAGCTCGCCCGGGCATACTCGGTTACGTCGGGGACGAGGGGCACCCGGCCGCTCGGGAACAGGAAATGGACCGGCGCCCGGCCGCCGAGATCGCGCGAGGCCACCACGGCGTCGCGGACCCGCTCCCAGGACTGGCCGGCTTCCGCCTCCGGCGGGGTGCGGCGCTCAACCCGCACGGTCGACAGCGCCTCGACGCTGAAGGTGGTGTGGGGGGTATCCAGGGTGATCGCCACGGCCTCGATCCCGAAATAGTCGCGCCGCATCACCGCGGTCGTGGGGCTCGGGTCGATGGTCACGGCGCTCGCCAGGACGCTCTGGCCCTCGCCGTCCTGCGGCTTGAGCCGCAGCGAGCAGCGGGCGAAGCGCACCGGCTTGCCGTAGCGGTAGGTGGTGCGGTGGCGCAGCGTGTAGATCATCCCGGCGGCCGCGCGATTCTGCCTCTGTCGCACACATCATAGGCCGAAAGGGTCACCGGTTTTGCGGCGATCCTGACGCAGGAACAGGAATCCAGGCCGGATTGCGCGGCGCCCATCATCACGCCAGGCCCGTCAGCTTTTCCGGGCGCAGGGCGTTCGGCCCGGCCGGGAAGTAGCGGACCGCGATGCCGTCGGCGAGGCGTTCGAGGTCGGTCTCCAGGGCGGTGAGGCGCACGGCGTCGAAATCGGCGGCCTCGCCGCTGCGCAGCTCCGCCAGGATCCGGGAGGCGATGCGGCGGTGCGGCTCCGGGATGCCGTCGGCCGACAGCGCCGGCAGGTCGTCGAGGTGCCGGGCGATCGCCTCTGCCTGGAAGGCGATCGAGCGCGGGTTGTAGGGATCGAGCAGGACCATGTCGCGCACGGGGTCGAGGGCCGCGCCCTGCATGTAGCGCCGGCCGTAGCTGATCTGCGAATCGCACAGCGACAGCATCACCCCGAGGCAGCCCGGGGTCGCCTCGTCGTTGGCGAAGGAGAGCGCGAAGGTGCAGATGTTGATCGCCCGCTCGACGCGCCGGCCGAGCTCGACGAAGTGCCAGCCCTCCGCCCGGCTCATGTTCTCGTGGGTGAGGCCGGACAGGGCGGCCAGCTGGCTCAGCGCCCGCTCGGCGCGGCCGGCGAGCTGCGATTCGGTGAAGGTCCGCTCGGTGTCGAGGGACACGCTCTCGATCAGGTCGGCGAGCACCCGCCAGGTCTCGCCGGAGAGGCGGGCGCGCAGCGCGGCGGCGTTGCGCCGGGCCGAGACTATGTGGGCGCGGGCCGAGCCCGAGCGCTCGCGCCCGGTGAGCGCTTCCTGGGCGAGCCGGGCGGTGGGCAGGTCGGTGGCGCCGATGGCGCCCCATTCGTAGAGGATCGCCCGCAGGGCCAGGGCGGCCGGGGTGTCGAGGGCTCCCGAGATGTCGGCCCCGACCGCGTCGCCGACGCTGCGCAGATGAGCCAGGACCAGGCGGATCACCGCCTCGGTGCGCTCGAGATAGCGGCCGAGCCAGAACAGGCCGTCGGCCGCCCGGGAGGGCAGGTGGCCGCCGACCCGGCGCACCCGCGGGGCCGCGTGGGAGCCGATCAGCGGTGCCTCGACCGGGTTCTCGGACAGCACCCACAGATCGGCCGAGCGGATGCCGAGCCGCATCTCGATCGGGTCGACATCCTCGCGCTCCGAGACCCGGCAGAAGCCGCCCGGCATCACCTGCCAGCCGGACGGGGTGCGGGCGGCGAAGACGCGCACCACGAAGGGGCGGGGCACCAGGACGAGGCCGCCATCCTCGCCGCGCTCCCAGCCGGGCATGGTCGAGAGCGGCGCGGCCTCCTGGGCGACGTAGTCGAACGGCCGGTCGCGCAGAGCGGCGACGACCCGCGCCCGCTCCGCCGCCAGGGCCTGGGGGGCCAGCATCGCGTCGCGCCCCGCCCCGCGCTGGGGCGTGGCGGCCGGGCGCAGGATCAGGCTGTCGAGGTTCGCCTGCGCATGGGCCAGGCCTTCGAGATCGCCGCACCACCAGGCCCGCGGATGCCCAAGCCGCAGAGGCTCGCCCAGCAGCCGGCGGGCGATGCCGTCGAGATAGGGCGCGAGCGCCGCGGACTCGACCAGCCCCGAGCCCGGCATGTTGGCCATCACCAGGGAGCCGTTGCGCAGGGCCTCGATCACGCCGGGCACGCCCAGCCGCGAGGCCGGGTTGAGCTCGAGGGGGTCGAGATAGTCGGCGTCGATCCGGCGCCACAGGGCGTCGGCCCGCTTGAGCCCCGAGACGGTGCGCACGTGCAGGGCACCATCCCGCATGACCAGGTCGTCGCCCTCGACCAGCATCAGGCCGAGATAGCGGGCGAGCGCCGCCTGTTCGACATAGGTGCTGCTGTAGGGGCCGGAGGTCAGCAGGCAGATGCGCGGGTCGGAGCGCTCGGCCCCGAGGGCCAGGCCTTCGCGGAACGCCTGGAAGAAGGCCGGCAGGCGCTCGACATGGAGGTCCTGGAAGAAGTCCGGGAAGGTCCGAGCCAGGACCATGCGGTTCTCCAGCGCCCAGCCGAGGCCCGAGGGCGCCTGCGTCCGGTCGGCCAGGACCTGCCAGCGCCCGTCCGGCCCCCGGCCGAGATCGGCGGCGTATAGCTTCAGGTAGTGGCCGCCGGGGGGCGCGACCCCGTGCAGGGTGTGGAGGAATTCGGGCGTCCCGGCCATGATCGCGGCGGGCAGCAGTCCATCCGCGACCAGCCGGCCCTCGCCGTAGGCATCGGCGAGGATCGCCTCCATCAGCTCGGCGCGCTGGATGATGCCCGCGCTGAGATCGCGCCACTCGGCGCCCTCGACCACCAGGGGCAGGCAGCCCAGCGGCCACGGATGCTCGCGCTGGTCGCCCGAGATGCGGAAGGAGATGCCGGCATCGCGGATATGCCGCTCCGCCGAGACGAAGCGGGCTAGGATCTCCGGTTCGGTGAGCGCGCCGAGATGGTCGAGGAGGCGCGGCCACGCCCCCCGCGGGGCGCCGTCGGGTCCCAGGAACTCGTCCGGCCGGCCGGAGGCGGCGCGATAGCCCGCGGTCCAGCGCGCGACGCGCTCCCGCGGGCTCTCGACCGCCTCGGCCCGGGCGGCGCCGGATGCGAGCGCCGCCTCCATTACCAGGCCCCGGTCATGTCGGAGCCGGCGTGCGCAGGTCGAGGGTCAGCGGGAACTCGGCGCTCGTCTCCGCGCGGGGCATCTCGATCCGGCCCGGCGTGTGGCCCAGGGGCTCGAAGCGGGCGAGGCGGCGCCCCTCCGCCTCGTAGGCGTTGACCGGGTGGGTCTCGTAGTTCCGGCCGCCCGGATGGGCGACGTGGTAGCGGCAGCCGCCGAGCGAGCGCCCGCTCCAGACATCGAGGATGTCGAAGGTCAGCGGCGAGTGGGCGGGAATCGTCGGGTGCAGCGACGAGGCCGGCTGCCACGCCTTGAAGCGCAGGCCGGCCACGGCCTCGCCGGCGCGGCCGGTGCCGGTCATGGGCAGCCGGCGGCCGTTGCAGGCGATGACGTGCCGCTCGGGCACGAAGCCCTCGACCTTGACCTGAAGCCGCTCGACCGAGCTGTCGACGAAGCGCACGGTGCCCCCGCTCGTCCCTTCCTCGCCCATCACGTGCCAGGGCTCCAGCGCCTGGCGCAGTTCCATCCGGACCCCGCCCTGCTCGACCACGCCGAAGACCGGGAAGCGGAACTGGGCCTGCGCCTCGAAGGCGACCGGGTCGAAGGCGTAGCCTGCCGCCCCGAGATCCTCCAGCACCCCGAGGAAGTCGGCCCAGAGGAAATGCGGCAGCATGAAGCGATCGTGGAGCGTCGTGCCCCAGCGGACACAACCGCCGGTCTGCGGCTCGCGCCACAGCCACGCCACCAGGGCCCGCAGCAGCAATTGCTGCGCGAGGCTCATGCGGGCATCCGGCGGCATCTCGAAGGCGCGGAATTCCAGGAGGCCGAGCCGCCCGGTCGGCCCGTCCGGCGAGTACAGCTTGTCGATGCAGATCTCGGCCCGGTGGGTGTTGCCGGTGACGTCCACCAGGATGTTGCGGAACACCCGGTCGACCAGCCAGCGCGGGATGTTGGGGGCGTCGGCGGCCGGGATCTGGGCGAGCGCGATCTCCAGCTCGTAGAGCCCGTCATGGCGGGCCTCGTCCATGCGCGGGGCCTGGCTGGTCGGGCCGATATAGAGGCCGGAGAACAGGTACGAGAGCGCCGGGTGGCGCTGCCAGTAGAGCACCAGGCTCTTGAGCAGGTCGGGCCGGCGCAGGAACGGCGAATCGTCCGGCGTGACGCCGCCCATGACCACGTGGTTGCCGCCGCCGGTGCCGGTATGGCGCCCGTCGACCATGAACTTTTCCGCGCCGAGCCGGGTCTGCCGGGCCTCGCCGTAGAGGTCGGTGGTGATCGCCACCGCCTCGCGCCAGGAGGCGGCCGGGTGGACGTTGACCTCGATCACGCCGGGATCGGGAGTGACCTTGATCAGGCCGATGCGCGCATCGTAGGGCGGCTCGTAGCCCTCGATATGGATCGGCAGCTTCAGCTCGGCGGCCGCCGCCTCGAGATGGGCGGCGAGTTCGAGATACTCGTCGGCGCGCTGGGTCGGGGGCATGAACACCCGCACGATCCCGTCCCGGGGCTCGATGGCGAGCGCGGTGCGCACCGCGACGCCGGTGATGCCGGCGCCGTTGACGACGGTCTTGGCCATCGGGTCGTCGGGAAGAGGCCCGCGGGATTCCAGCGGGTCCTGCGGCTGGTAATAGGGATAGTGCTCCGGCGGCACGTAGGGCAGGGACGACAGGGGCAGCCGGAAGCCGAGGGGCGAATCGCCCGGCACCAGGAAGGCCTGGCCCCGGCGGAACGCCCACTTCTCCGAGATCCAGACCCGGTCGGCATCGCCGTCCTTGCCGGTGGGCAGGCTCGCCAGCGGCAGGACGTAGCCCGCCGGCTCGCCGAGACCGCGGGCGTAGACGCGCCGGATCCGGGCGTCGAACTCCACCGAGCCGGACTTGGCGGCGGCCGGCGTGACGTTGACCGGCAGGTCCGCGGCCTTCTTCTCCCAGAGCTCGCCGTCCTCGAAGGCCGGGAAGACGTAGTCGGACAGGCCGAGCCGGCGGGCCAGCGCGTCGGCCAGCGCCTGAGCCTGGGCGATGGTGGCGGTACCGCCGGCCCCTTCACCCACCTCCGGGGCGATGAGGCCGGAATCCTTCCAGATCGGCTTGCCGTCCTTGCGCCAGTACAGGGCGAAGGCCCAGCGCGGTAGGCTCTCGCCCGGGTACCACTTGCCCTGGCCGTAATGCAGCAGGCCGCCCGGGCCGAACCGGTCGCGCAGGCGCCGGATCAGCGTGTCGGCGAGCCGCCGCTTGGTCGGGCCGACCGCGGCGATGTTCCATTCCGGCGCCTCGAAATCGTCCACCGACACGAAGGTCGGCTCGCCGCCCATGGTCAGCCGGACGTCCTGGGCCACGAGGTCGGCATCGACCCGCTCGCCCAGCGCATCCATGGCCGACCAGACCTCCTCGGAATACGGCTTGGTGATCCGCGGCGTCTCGGCGACCCGGGTGATCCGCATCTCGAAGCCGAACTCGGTCTTGGCCGGCTCGGCGGCCCCCGAGATCGGCGCGGCCGAACGGTAATGCGGGGTCGCGGCGAGCGGGATGTGGCCCTCGCCGGTGAGCAGCCCGGAGGTCGCGTCCATGCCGATCCAGCCGGCGCCCGGCAGGTAGACCTCGGCCCAGGCGTGCAGGTCGGTGAAGTCCGCCGACGCGCCGGCCGGGCCGTCGACCGCGGTGGTGTCGGGCACCAACTGGATCAGGTAGCCGGAGACGAAGCGGGCGGCGAGGCCGATCCGGCGCAGCACCTGCACGAGCAGCCAGGCCGAATCCCGGCAGGAGCCGCTCTTGAGCCGCAGCGTCTCGGCCGGCGTCTGAACCCCCGGCTCCATGCGCACGCCGTAGGCGATCTCGCGTGCGATCATGCCGTTGAGCGCCACCAGGAACAGGACCGTGCTCGGCTCCTCGGGCAGCCGGGCGAGCAGCGCCTCGATCTCCGGCCCGTCCGCGTCCACGGGCACCAGATAGGGGGCCAGTTCCTCCGACAGGTCGGGCTCGTACGCGAAGGTCCGGACCTGGGCATAATCCTCCACGAAGAAGTCGAACGGGTTGATCACCGCCATCTCGGCGGTGAGGTCGACCTCGATCTTCAGCTCGTCGGTCTTCTCCGGGAAGACCAGGCGGGCGAGCCAGTTGCCGCTCGGATCCTGCTGCCAGTTCAGGAAGTGGTTGGCGGGCGTCACCGTCAGCGCGTAGGCTGGCACCTTTGTGCGCGCGTGCGGGGCCGGGCGCAGGCGCACCACCTGGGGACCGAGGCTGATCGGCCGGTCGTAGCGGTAATGCGTGACATGGTGCAGGGCGGCTTTGATCGACACGATGGCTCCGTCTGAAGATCGAATGCGGTCTCGTAGCCGATGCTGGGCGCTGCAACGGGTCGATCGTCCCGGGTCCCAGCATGGTTATGTGCCAAGGATGGGGTCACAAGCAATTTCCGTGCGGCACCCGCTGCCTCCGTGGTTCGCCGCCGACCTTGGCCGGAACTTTGCCGGTCGCGCTTATTTGATCGAGAGGTGGGTCGGTTGCCGACCCGGGACCGCGCGATGAAGCTCTTCCAGTGCCAAGCCTGCGACCAGCCGGTCACCTTCGAGGCGACCGCCTGCGAGAGCTGCGCGCGCCGGTTGGGCTATGTCTGCGCGGCGCATGAGGTCTCGGCCCTGGAGCCCGTGGGCCTGTCGACCCATCCGGCGATGGGCGGGGCCCAGACGTTCCACGCCTACGCGGATTCCGGCCGGCGCTACCGCTATTGCAACAACGCCCTCTCGGGGGCCTGCAACTGGCTGGTGGCGGAGGACAGTCCCGACATCTTCTGTACCGCCTGCCGGCACAACCGGGTGGTGCCGGACCTGTCGCAAGCCTGGAACCTCACCCGCTGGCGCCAGATCGAGGCGGCCAAGCGCCGGCTGTTCTACTCGCTGCTGCGCCTCGAACTGCCCCTGGCGACCCGGGCTCAGTACACCGACGGGCTGGCCTTCGATTTCCTGGTCGATCCGTCGGAGAGCTTTTCGTACGGGACGCCGGTGCTCACGGGCCACATCAACGGCCTGATCACCATGAACATCGCCGAGGCCGACGATGTCGAGCGCGAGCGGCGCCGGATCCTGTTCGGCGAGCATTACCGGACCCTGCTCGGCCATTTCCGGCACGAGATCGGGCATTACTTCTGGTACCTGTTGGTGATGAACGGGCCGACCTTGGGCGCGTTCCGGTCGCTGTTCGGCGACGAGAGCCTGAACTACGTCCGGGCCCTGCAGGATCACTACGCCCACGGCGCCCCGGCCGACTGGGAGGATTCCTACGTCTCGGCCTACGCCACCGCCCATCCGTGGGAGGATTTCGCCGAGACCTTCGCGCACTACCTGCACATCGTCGATACGGTGGAGACCGCCTCGACCTTCGAGCTGCACGTGCGCCCGCGCCTGCGCAACGCGATGTCGGCGCCCACGGTGATCGACTTCGACCCCTACGACACCCAGGATCTCGACCGGCTGATCGAGGCGTGGCTGCCGCTCACCTATGCGATCAACTCCCTGTCCCACAGCATGGGCCAGCCGGCGCTCTACCCGTTCAAGCTGACCCCGACGGTGATCGCCAAGCTCGCCTTCGTGCACGAGCGAATCTACGCCTCCCGCTCCGGCACCCTGCCGGATCCCGGCGAGGCGGGGGCGGAGATGCTGCGCGCGGTGATTTTGGGGCTGCGCCAGAAGGTGGCGGCGCCGACCGTGTGACGCGCTCGACGGACGGTCGGTCGAAATGTCAGCGCCGGACTCGCTTCGCGGGCGGCGGGGGTACTTGACCGTCCGGCCGACCGTGAACTTCTGGCGTCCCCGCAAGCACGTCCCTCGCCGCTGGGGCCAACCAGGGGAGATCGGCCGCCATGAAGGCAGCCGCTGCCTGCTCGATGTCAGGCAGGCGACGATGCGCCTGCCTGAGAGGACGGCCGTGGGTCACTTCGCGGCTGGTCACCGTCGGTTCCGTCACAGGCGCGGCTTTCGGCACTGAGATCACCTCCGGACCATATGATGAGAGCCTGCCAGATCGGGCGCAAGCGCAAAGCCTTGCCTTTTGTACAAGGGGATAAGGTCCGGGTCGACGTGATGAAGCCGAAGCTCCGGCACAACGATCAGCTGCCGGTAGGCTTCCGCCATAGTCAGGACGATCTCAATCACCCGCCCTTTGAGCGGATGCGTCGGATCCGGATTGCCTTCAAGGAAATCCAAGGCAACGAACCTGTCTTGGTTCACCGCACCGATCGCCAACCCACACAACGTCTCGTCGTACCAGATCGCAGCATTGAAGCACTTCGGATGGTTGTTCTGGAAACCGGCCGACAGCGCGGCCCAGTCCCAATCCACCGGTCGGCCCGGGTGTGCGAGCCAGGTTTCCGTGAACGCTGATCGCGCTACGCTCGCGATGATTTCACAGCGTATGTCGGGGCCGAGGCCCGACTTGGCCACGGCCAGCACGCCGGCAAGCGTCAGGCGTTTCGCGTGGGCGGATCTGGCCACAGGGCGTCGCATCAGGTGCCCTCAGTCACCCCTCATCGATCCTGCTAAGCGCGATCGGCTCATCCCACCCTGCCCCGATCGCCCGCGGCACGTGCGACTTCGGAGGCCGAGCCCGCATGGCGCATCCGATGATTCTCCGTCCCCCGGACGCAATGCGCCCGGTCGCCGATCACGTCTCCTGCCGGCTGTCCACGAAGGCGCGGAACGCCGCCAGGGTCTCGGCGCTGACATGGTGCTCGATCCCCTCGGCATCCCGCCGGGCGGTCTCGGGGCTGACGCCCAGGGTGCACAGGAAGCGCTCGACGATGCGGTGGCGCTCGCGCGCCTGGGTGGCGAGCCGGCGGCCGGCCTCGGTCAGGAACACGCCGCGATAGGGCCGCTGCTGGACGAAGCCGTCCTCGCACAGGCGCTTGAGCATCTTGGCGACGGTGGGCTGGGCCACGCCGAGGCGCGCGGCGATGTCGACCTGGCGGGCCTCGCCGCCGTCGCCGATCAGGTCGTCGATAAGCTCGACATAGTCCTCGACGAGCTCAGAGCGCCGTGCCTCGCGGGCCTGACGGAAGCTCTCCACATGCCGCTCGGGATCGACCAGCACGGTCTCGGGGGCGCTCGGCTCGGACGGTTCCTGCATCGGCTCTCTCTTTCGCCGCCCCCCGGCGCCGCCCGGACCTGTCTAGCAAGATCCGCCCCGGCATGGGGAGTCCCGCGACGCACGTGCGCCCCCCCTGAAATGCCCTCTTGAAACCCGTGGCCGTTGCTCTGAATATAGCCCAAGCTATATCTTTGAGAAAAGGGTGAGGCATGGCAACGCCGGATGCGGCGACGATCCCCGGGGAGCGGATGCCCGACGGATCGACCCCCAAAGGGTCTGCGCCAGGGCGGATGAGCCGGCGCACCGAACAGGCGATCCGCGACACCCTCGACGGCCGGCCGGGAGGCCGATTCCGGTTCCTGCTGTTTGCCGGGCCTGCCGTGACGGCGTCGATCGCCTACATGGACCCCGGCAATTTCGCCACCAACATCCAGGCCGGTGCCCGCTACGGCTACGGCCTGCTCTGGGTGGTGCTGCTCGCCAATCTCACGGCGATGCTGTTCCAGGCGCTCTCGGCCAAGCTCGGGATCGTCACCGGCAAGAACCTCGCCGAGCATTTTCGCGATACCGTTCCCCGGAGCGGTCGGTTCGCGGCCTGGGGCATCAGCGAGGTCGCCGCCATGGCCACCGACCTCGCGGAGTTTTTGGGCGGCGCGATCGGGCTGTCGCTGCTCACCGGCATGCCGCTGATGGCCGGCATGGCGATCACCGCGATCGTCACCTACGCGATCCTGCTGCTGGAGAACGAAGGCTTCCGGCCGCTGGAGATCGCGATCGGCGTCATGGTCGGCACGATCGGCCTCTGCTACGCGGTCGAGCTCGCCATCGCGCCGGTGGCCTGGGCGGAGGCCGCCAAAGGCCTCGTCACCCCGAAAATCCCGGACGCGCAGGCGCTGACCATCGCGGTCGGGATCATCGGCGCCACCGTGATGCCGCACGCGCTGTTCCTGCATTCGGGACTGACCCAGGGGCGGGGCAGCCCCCGGACCGATTCCGACCGGCGCCTGCTGGTGCGCTACTCGAACCGCGAGGTGGTGGTCGCGCTGCTGCTGGCCGGCCTCGTCAATATCGCGATGGTGATCATGGCGGCGGCGGCCTTCCATGCCGGCCACAGCGCGGTCGCCGAGATCGACCAGGCCTACCGCACCCTGACCCCGCTGCTCGGTCCGGCGGCCGGGGCCGCGTTCCTGGTGTCGCTGCTCGCCTCCGGGATCTCCTCCTCGGTGGTGGGGACGCTCGCCGGCCAGATGGTGATGCAGGGCTTCACCGGCTGGCATATCCCGCTCCTCGTCCGCCGGCTGGTGACCATGCTGCCGGCCTTCGTCGTGGTCGCGATCGGCGTCGATCCGACCCGGGCGCTGGTCCTGTCCCAAGTGGTGCTGTCGCTCGCCCTGCCGGTGCCGATGGTGGGCCTGGTGGTGTTCACCCGCCGCCGCAGCGTGATGGGGGCCTTCGCCAACGGCCCGCTGACCCAGGCGCTGGCGATCGCCGGGGCGGCCGTGGTGCTCGGCCTCAACATGGTGCTTCTGGCCGCCGCCTTCGGGCTGCCGGTCCCGGGACTGGAGTAGAGCCGCCCCCCCCTCCTTACCCGTCCCGTCAGAGGGAGCTGCCCTCACGCCAGGGGTTGAGCAGCGTCGCGCCAGTCGCGGCGAAATCGGCGCTGTTGCGGGTAACGATCGTCAGGTCGTGAGCGAGCCGGTCGCCGCGATCCAAGCGTCGCGCCCGCTCTTGGGATCAGGAACGTGAAGATGGGCGCAGCGCACCGCGATGGCGGCGTCGATCGGCAGGATGCGTCCGGCGAAGGCTGGCAAGACGCGATTATGCAACCAGAGCCGCAAAGCGGAGGCTTGCCAGGGATCGCGGCACTCAAGTTGAGCGATACCGAATCGAGTTCCATGACCGTGATGACGGACACATGCAGGCTGCTGGGATCGACCTCCGTAGCCCATCTCTCGACCTGAGGATTGATCCTGCCGCTGCTCCGCTTGCGAAGCTCGGACAGGACGTTGGTGTCGAGGAGGTACATCAGTCGAAGGTGGCCGGACGCGGGAACGTAGCCGGCCGGGTGAAGTCGATGTCGATATCGCCGACACCCTCCATGTCGAGGGCATCCAGAATGTTGCCGGGGGAAGCCTTCAGGCGTTCGTATGCGTCGTAGGGAAGGACGGCCATGATCGGCCGGCCGCGCTCGGTGATGATCACGGGGCCATCCGCCGCGGCGCGCTTGATGCGATCGGGTTCGCGATTGAATTCGCGGCTGGTGAACGTCGGCACGGTCATGCTGAACCTCGCATGTCGCTACATACAGACATTGGAGGCCCGGCGACCGATTCCAATCGTCCGCCGGCTCCCTCGAAGCTCTTCCAGGCCGTTCGGCGACGCCCCGTCCGCCCCCACTCAGCTCGCCCGGACCACCACCTCCACGAGGTTGGCGCCGCCGGACCGGATCCCGGCCTCGATCGCCGGGGCGATGTCGGCGGCCCGGGTCACCCGCCGGGACGGCACCCCCATGGAGGTGGCGAGCGCCAGGTAGTCGACGCGCGGGTCGGTGAGATCCATGGCGATGAAGCGGTTGGCCCGCACCGAGGCGTAGTGCGACTGGCCCTTCATGAAGTTCTTGAGGATGTTGTACTCGGCGTTGTTGATTACCACGAAGGTGACCGGCAGCTTCTCGTGCGCGGCGGTCCAGAGCGCCTGAGGCGAGTACATCGCCGCCCCGTCGCCAACGACGCAGACCACGGGCGCCCGGTCGATGCCGAGCGAGAAACCGACCGCGGCCGGCATGCCCCAGCCGAGCACGCCGCCGCGCATCGCCGCGTATTGGTGGGTGGAGGCGCTGTCGAGGAAGGTCCGCAGATGTGTCAGCGTCGCGGGCGCCTCATCAATGATCGTGGTCTGCGCCCCCACGGCCCGGGCCACCTCGCGGGCGGCGACGAGCGGCGCGATCACCGGATCGTCGAAGGCGGCATCGGCCGCGGCGGCGAGCTTGGCCCGACGCTCGATCCGCGCCGTCTCCGCCTGCGCCCGCAGCTCCGCGTAGGCGGCGGCGCGGTCGGCTACGCGCGGGGCGAGCAATGGCAGCAGCGCGTCCAGGGAGGCGCGGATGTCGCCCACCGTCGACAGGCTGGTGGCGTAGGTGCGCCCGAGGTCGCGGACATCCGCCGAGAGCTGGAACACCTGCGTCCCCGGCGGCACCGCCGAGACCTCCGAGTAGAGCACGGTGATCAGCGACTTGCCGCCCAGCGCGAAGACCGCGTCGTAGCGCCCGAGGATGTCGGCGATCGCGTCGGCCCGGGTTGGCAGGTTGCCGGCCCAGAGCGGGTGGGCGGTGGGGAAGGGGATGTGGGCCGGCCAGGACGAGCCGTAGACCGGCGCCGCCAGCAGGTCGGCGAGCGCCACCGCCTGGGCGGAGGCGTCCGAGGCGTCGATCTCGTCGCCGGCGATCAGGGCCAGGCGGCCGGGCGCGATGGCGGCAAGCTTCTCGGCCAGCTTGTCGAGGGAGCCCGCCACCGCGCGCTGGTCGATGGTCGAGGTCTCGCCCGCCGGGGTCGCGGTCATCGCCTCCATCACGTCCATCGGCAGGGACAGGAAGACCGGGCCGGACGGGGCGGCCCCGCAATCGTGGAAGGCGCGGCGCAGGAGCACCGGGATCTGGTCCGGGCTGGTGACCTCGCGCGCCCATTTCACTACCGGGTCGGCGATGGCGACGAGGTCGCCCATCAGCAGCGGGTCGGAGAGGGCGTGGCGCAGGTCCTGCTGGCCGGCCGTGACCACGAGCGGCGTGCCGCTGACCTGGGAATTCCACAGCGCGCCCATGCCGTGGCCGAGGCCGCCGGCGGTGTGCAGGTTGAGGAAGGCCGGCCGGCGCGCGCCCTGCGCATAGCCGTCCGCCATCGCCACCGCGGTCGCCTCCTGCAGGGCGAGGATGTAGGCGATGTCCTGCGTTTCTGTGAGCGCGTCGATCAGCGGCAATTCGGTCGTGCCGGGATTGCCGAAGATGTAGCGCACCCCCTCCGAGCGCAGCACCTCCAGCAGCAGATCGGCGCCCCGGCGGCGGCCGGCAGCATCCACGGTCTCGATCGACATACCCAACCCTCCTCCGCCCCCCGGCGGAATCAGCGCGAGGCTAGCCCATGGGCGCGCCGCGACGAAGACCCGAGGTGCGGGTTCGGATTTCCAAAGGGCGAGCCCTTTGGCTTGTTGTCAGGGCGGAGCCCTGACGAAGCCGAACGCTAGAGTCCGATCGGCAGGAGGCCGGGCGCCAGAGCCGCGGCGGCCCGCGGCCCGTCCTTCGCCATGCGGATCGCCGTGCGGGCGAGCCGGTTGCGCAGGCGCCGGGCCCGCCAGAGCGCCCCCGTCTCCACGGCGAGGCCGCGGGCATAGACGCTGGCGCGCAGGCTGCGCGCGTCGCAGGCCTGCTTGACCGGGTCGGCATAGAAGGCCGCGATCTTCTCGCGGCCCATGCCGGGGGTGGCGAGCCAGGCCGGCACGTGGACCCGGGCGAGCCGGTCGGCATCGGTCAGCAGCTTGCCGATTCCGGTGCCGGGGATCGGGCAGGCGGTCTGGAAGGCGTCGCCGATCAGCACCAGCCCGTCGCGCTCCACCCCGTCGGCCCGGGCGAGGTCGATCGGCCGGACCTCGAGGGGCCCGGCCACGGACAGGTCCGGGCAATGCTGCGCCAGCCGAGGCATCATCGCCCGCAGGGTCGCCTCCGGGTCCCGGCGCAAGGCCGCGACCCAGGGCTCGCCGGGATCGCGGTAGCAGAACAGGTTGGCGCGCATCCCATCCCCGATCGGGAACAGGGTCAGGTAGGCGTCGCGCCCACCGAACCCCTCGGCGAAGTAAGTCATCGCGGGGAACGGGAAGGCGGCCCGCGGCGCCGCCATGTCGAAGCCGACCGCCAGGGAGTGGCGCGGGCTCAGCGCTCGCTTGGTGATGCCGGCCTTGGCGAGCAGCGCCTGGCCCAACCCGGTGGCGAGCACGACGAGCCGCGCCTCGATCAGGCGGCCGTCACTTAAGGTGAGCGCCTGGCGATCCGGCCCGAGATCCAGATCGGCGACCCGGCCGGGAATCAGCAGCCCATCGGGCAGGGCGGCCCGGGCCGCCCCGACCAGCACGGGATAATGCGCCCCCCATTCGCGGGCGGCCTCCCGGTAGGCGAGGCGGCCGTAGCGGACCACCGCGACCTCGTCGGTCCGCGTCGTGCAGGCGGCGAGCGCCTGGCCGAAGCCGAGCCCCTCGAACAGGGCCATCTGCTCAGCCCCGAACTTCTCCGCCCGGAAGTCGCGGCGCGCCTCACCGCGCTCGGCCTGGGCGTCGATCAGCGCGACCCGCGCCCCGGCGCGGGCCAGCGCGCCGGCCAGGCAGCTCCCGGCCAGGCCGGCCCCGACCACGGCCACGTCGCAGCTGTCCACCTCGCCACCCATCGCTGTCATCGCAAAGTCGTCCCGTCCCCGGTATCAGAATCTAATCAGACCAAACCATGCAGATCGCAGCGGCGACGCCACCTGTAAAGGACGTACGTAGTATTTTCAGAGCCAGGAAACATTCATTTACGCGGCGACATCGAAGCCCTTCGACAATCTCATCTTCTGATTGAATTGCCGCAACGTCTCCGAACCCCGATCCGGCCCGGATCTGGGTCGCGCTCACGCGCGCAGCTGCGCCACGAAGGCCCGCATGAACGGCGGCAGGCCGGCGAGGTCGCGCAGGCACAGGGTCAGGTCGCGCCGCGCCCACGCATCCGAGAGCGGCACCACCGCGATGGCGAGGCCCTGGGCGGCCCGGGCGGCCGCGCTTTCGGGGAGCACCGCGAGCCCGACCCGGGCCTCGACCAGGCGGCAGACGGCATCGAAGCCGCGCAATTGCACCCGCAGGCGCATCGGCCGCCCCTCCCGCACCGCCTGGGCGACGAGGAACCGGCTGATGGCGCTGCGCCGGTCGAGGCCGACGAGGTCGTGTCCGAGCACCTCCACGAAGGCGATGTCGGCGCGCGCCGCCAGGAGGTGGTCCCGGGCCGCCACCAGCACGAACCGGTCCTCCCGGAACGGGAAGGTCTGGAGCGAGCCGGTATCGACCGTGCCGGACAGGATGCCGAGATCGGCCGCGCCTTCGGCCACCAGCCCGACGATCTCCTCGGAGGTGCGCTCTTCGATCTCGACCCCGATCCCGGGATGGCCGGCCAGGAAGGCCGAGAGCGCGTCGGGCAGGAACTCGGTGAGCGCGTTGGTGTTCGCCAGAACCCGGATCTGCCCGACCGCGCCGCCGGAGAACACCGACATCTCCTCGCGCAGGCGCTCCACGCCGGCCAGGATCTCCCGGGCATGGGCCAGGAGCGTGCGCCCGGCCGGGGTCGGGCTGACCCCCTGCCGCCCCCGGGTCAGCAGCGCGGCGCCGAGGGATTCCTCCATCAGCCGGATCCGCGTCGAGGCGGCCGCCAGGGCCAGGTTCGCCCGCGCCGCCCCGTGGGTGATCGAGCCGGCCTCGACCACGTGCCGGAACAGGCCGAGATCGGTGAGATCGAACCGCATCATCGCCGAAGGTCCCTCCCGGAAGCAGCACGGCCCGGCCCATCCGTCCCGTGACGGCGGCGCGGGACGGTATCGCCGCCCCGCTTGCGTGTCAGCGCCGCCGGAGGACTGTCCCGACCGGAGCCGCCCTGACGGATCGAGGGGGCGGGCGACCAGAACAGGCTCAAATCTGTCGCGACGAATTCCGTATGGATATAGCGCGATACCGCCTCCATTTGTATTTGAAACAAATCAATCTCTATACCCGCCATCGATCGAGGAACAATTCGGTCCAAAATCCAAGCAATTACGGTAAGATCTATCGTTCCGTTTCCAAATATCGTTCCACGCGATCTTGATATTATTTACTCTCCTTTAACGTGCAATACTCCAAACGAAGCATACCGCCGATGAGACCTTCATATCGAACACGGCACCGTCACCCGCGATCGTCACCGGATCGGATCATGACCGCGTTCACCCCCCTGGATCCGGCTTCGGAAACCCGCGGCCCTCGGCGCCCGCAGGCCGCCGTGATCGCGGCACCGATGCCCCGCCCTTCCCGCCCCGGGCCCGCACCCGCGGAGCAAGGCGAAACGCCATGATGGACGTGCTTCTGGTCGACGACAGCGCGACCATGCGTCGGCGGCTGCGCCAGATCCTGGAGGCCAAGCCCGACGTCAGCGTGACCGACTACGCCGACCCGGCCGCCGCCCTGGTCGAGGCGCAGATGCACGCCTTCGATCTGGTGCTGGTCGATTACCACATGCCCACGATGGACGGGATCGCGTTCATTCAGCGGATGCGCACCATCCCGCACTACGCCCAGGTGCCCATCGCGATGGTCACCAGCGACATCTCCGACGCGGTGCGGCTCGCGGCCCTGGAGGCGGGGGCGACCGATTTCCTCGACAAGTCCATGCGGGGCGTCGAGCAGACCGTGCGGCTGCGCAACCTGGTTCGCCTCGCCAAGGCGGTACGCCGGCTGGCCGAGCAGGCCGCCTGGCTCGACGGCGAGGTCGAGGCCGCCCTGCGGCACATGCGCGAGCGGGAGGAGGAGATCATCTTCCGCCTGTCGCTGGCCGTCGAATACCGGGACAACGACACCGGCGACCACACCTGGCGGGTGGCCCGCTACAGCCAGATCGTGGCCGAGGCGCTCGGCCTGCCGGCGGAGTTCTGCCGCAACCTGTACCTCGCCGCGCCGCTGCACGATGTCGGCAAGGTGGCGATCCCGGACGGCATCCTGCTGAAGCCGGGCCGGCTCGACCCGGACGAGTTCGCCCTGATCAAGACGCACGCGACCATCGGCCAGCGCATCCTGGGCGGCAGCACCTCGGAGCTGATCCGGCTGGCCGCCGAGATCGCCGAGGCGCATCACGAGAAATGGGACGGCAGCGGCTATCCGAAGGGGCTCTCCGGAACCGGAATCCCCCTGGCGGCCCGGATCGTCGCGGTGGCGGACGTATTCGACGCCCTGACCACGCAGCGGCCCTACAAGGAGGCGATGCCCTTCGAGGCGGCCCTGGCGTGCATCCAGGCCGAGAGCGGCCGCCATTTCGACCCGGCCTGCGTGGAGGCGTTCTGCGCGCGCTGGTCGGATATCCGCGTGGCTGGCGGGCAGGAGCGGGGCGCCGTCCGGCCGGGCTCGCACACCGTCACCGAACCCTGGGCCCGGGTGCCGACCCTGCTGCGCGAGATCGCCGCCGAGACGCCCGTCCTGGCGGGCCGGTTCGTGGACGAAGTCCCCGCCCGCAGGCGCCACGGATGACGCCGCGGGAGCGGGCGCGGATCACGGCTCAGCGGTGAAAATCCCGGTTTCAAAAGGTCCATGACCTTTTGCGGGTCCAGGGCAGAGCCCTGGTGTCATGAAGGTTTCTCAGGGGCACCGCCCCCGAACCCCGCCAAAGGGCTGAGCCCTTTGGAAACCCGACCTTTCAGCCTCGCCCCACAGGCGGGTGACGCGCGGCGCCAGCACGCCTAACTTGCGCCCATGCGCGTCTTCCACACCGCCGACTCCGCCCGGCACGATCCCGAACGCTACCTGCGGCGCGGCACCCCGATCCCGCATCCCGAGCAGGCCTCGCGCTACGCCATCCTGCACGCGGCGGCCCGGGACGGCGGGCATGCCCTCGCGGAGCCCGCCGACCACGGCCTCGACCCGATCCGGGCCGTGCATGATGCCGGCTACGTCGCGTTCCTGGCCGACGCCTGGGCGCGCCGGGCGGAGATTCCGGGCATCGCCGACGAGATCCTCACCGGCAGCTTCGCCCGGCCACAGATGCACCGGACGCCCACCGGCCTGCTCGGGCGCGTCGGCCTCTACACCGCCGACACCTCGACGCCGATCCGGGCCGGGACCTGGGCGGCGGTCTACGGCGCGGCGCAATGCGCCGTCGCGGCTGCGGACGCGGCCTTGGAGACGGGCCACGCCTACGCCCTGTGCCGCCCACCCGGCCACCACGCCTACGCGGAGTCCGCCGGCGGCTTCTGCTTCCTCAACAACAGCGGGATCGCGGCGCAGCGGATGCTCGCGGCCGGAGGCGGTCCGGTGGCGATCCTCGACATCGACGTCCACCACGGCAACGGCACGCAGGGCATCTTCTACGCAAGCGGCGACGTGCTCACGGTCTCGGTCCACGCCGACCCGTCGGACTACTTCCCGTTCTACGCCGGCTATGCCGACGAGACCGGGACGGGGGCGGGCACCGGCCTCAACCGCAACCTGCCGCTGCCGCCGGGCTCCGGCGACGCACCGTGGCTCGCCGCCATCGAGGCCGGGCTGGCGACGATCGCGGCATTCAAGCCGCGGGGGCTGGTGGTGGCCCTGGGCCTCGACGCCGCCGCGGACGACCCGATGGGCGTGCTCACGGTGACCCGGGCGGGCTTCGCCGCGGCGGCGCAGCGGATCGCACGGGCCGGGCTGCCCACCGTGATCGTCCAGGAGGGTGGCTACCTGTGCCCCGCCCTGCCGGAGAACCTGACGGCCTTCCTGGCGGCCTTCGACGCGGCGCGCTGAGCCGGGACGCGGCGCGCCGTGAGAACCGGCGGACCTAGTCCTCGTCGTCCTCGTCCTGATGCCGGCCCTTGAGCTTGGCGAAGACCGAATCGGCGTCGATCCGCTCCTCGCGGCCGCCATGCTCAGCCGTCTCCTCGGGCTCGGGCGCCGTCGAGACCTCGGTGGGCAGGAGCGAGGCGCCGGACTCGGCGGCCAGGGCAGCCGGGCGGTCGGCCGCGGCGCGCTGGACCTCGAAATCCAGGTTGATCTGGGTGGTCAGGCCCAGGGTCACCGGGTCCATCGGCTGGAGCGATCCGGAATTCCAATGGGTGCGCTCGCGGATCTGCTGAATCGTCGACTTGGTGGTGCCCACTAGGCGGATGATCTGCGCATCCTTCAGCTCGGGGTGGTTGCGCAGCAGCCACAGGATGGCGTTGGGCCGGTCCTGGCGGCGGGAGAGGGGGGTGTAGCGCGGGCCCTTGGTGGTGCGCTTCACCTCCGGCAGCTTGACCTTCGAGACGGCCGGCTTGAGCTTGTAGTGCGGCGCCTTCTGGGCCTTCTCGATCTCGTCGCGGGTGAGCTGGCCGGTGGAGACCGGATCGAGCCCCTTGATGCCGGCCGCGACCTCGCCGTCGGCGATGCCCTTCACCTCGAGCGGGTGCAGCTTGCAGAAGTCGGCGATCTGCTCGAAGGCCAGGGAGGTGTTCTCGACCAGCCAGACGGCGGTCGCCTTCGGCATCAGCGGACCCTGGGACATGTGCTCTCGTGCTCCGGCCTGGCGGGACGGGGGCCGGGCACCGGGCCGCGGGCTCCGGATGCAGATCCGGAAGTCCCGTCTCACGCTGTCGAATGGGGATGGCTCACTATAGGGCCGCCCGGGGTGGGGCGCAATCGCGGGTTCGGCGGTTCAGAGGCCCCGGTGCCGATTAACCGGCGCCAAGAGCCCAGCTACAAACACGATGTGAGCGTGACCGACTCACCCGCGAAGGCCGCACGCGGCCGGTTGCGGCCGGGAGTGCAGAGAATGGTCCTCTCTCTGGCAGTCTCCAGACAAGCAAACGGCGAGTGGAGCTTCCAACTCCGACTCGCCGTCCACCCGCTGTTCTGGAGTTGGCTAAACCCTAACGGGTAATTGCCAGGGATCGGCGGTGGCTCCCGCTGATCCCACTTCCCGATATATCGTGGCCTCAAGCAGGGAACAACGGCCGCGCGGGGAGACCGACAGCGCTTACTTCCCCGGCAGCCCGTGCACGATCGGGAAGAACGTGTCCTTCCAGTCCTTCGGCTCGGCCTTGATGGTCTTCATCGCGTAGAAGTGCCGGGCCTGGAGCATGATCCCGTACGGGGTGGTGGAGAAGGTGGTCCCCGGCTCCTTCATGATCGCCACCAGCGTCTCGGGGGGCGTCTTGTCGTTGGTGGCCGCGATGTAGTCCTTGGCCGCCTGGAGCGGGTCCTTGGCGATCTCGGCATTCGCCTCGTCGATGGCGGCCACGATGGCGGCGGAAAGCTTCGGGTTGCGGGTGAACCAGCCGGTGCGGGCGTAGAAGATCGCGTTGCTCACCGGCTCGCCGACCAGTTCGTAGGAGTTGAGCACCGCGTGGATCGCCGGGTCCTGCAGCTCGCGCTGCTGGAACGGCGGCAGCGAGAAATGGCTGTTGACCTCGTTCTGCGGGCTGGCGAGCGCCGCCACCGCGTCGGGATGGCCGAGCTGGACGGTGAGCGGGTCGAGCCGGGACGCCCCGTCCGGCCCGAACGCCTTCTTGGCGGCGATCTGCAGGAGCACCGCCTGGGTCGAGACCTTCACGGAGGGCAGGGCGATCTTGTCCTTGCCGGAGAAGTCACTGAGCGTCTTAACGGCCGGATTGCGGGTGAGCAGCAGCATCGGCGTGCTGCCGACGCCGCACAGGCCCTTCACGTCGCCGCGGGTCCGGTCGTTGAGCAGCAGCATGTTGGTGGAGCCGCTGTCGACGATGTCGATGTTGCCCGACAGGAGCGCGTCGTTGCCGGCCGCCCCGCTGGTCAGGTTGACCCACTCGACCGTGACGTCGCCCAGGCCGGCCGCCTTGGCCTGCTTCTCGATCAGCTTGTGCTGCTCGGCCAGCACCGCCGGCAGGTAGACGAAGCCGGGCTGCCGGCTGATCCGGACCTTGGCGTCGTCCGCCCGGGCCGGGGCGGAGAACGGGGCGGCGAGCGCCAGCCCGGCCAGCAGCAGGGCGGCCGGTCCCGCCCGGACGAGGCGGCGGCAGATCCCCGGACTCGCAACCGCCCGCGACGCTCGCACCATGTCGTTCCTCCCTTGGCCCGCCGGCTTCGTGTCCGGATCCGAGCTCTATTGACGGGAAGTGGACAGCCTCGAGCCAACAAGCGCAAGGCCCGACGCCGTCTTCACGGCGCGGTAACGGTAACGTTGCACCTGGCCTCTCTCGAAAATGTCCGCCGGGGGGCGGTGTCAAGAAAATCGGCATTGGGGCGACGCTCCACACCATCACGGCCACCGCGCTGGTCGGCGTCGCCGTGGTCTCGGGCATCGGCCTGCTCAACCCGAAATCCCAGGTCGAGCAGGACCGCATGGCCAAGACTCGCCACCTGACGGACGTGGCCTACGGCGTCGCGGCCTAATTCGAGGGCAAGGCGCGGGCCGGGCGGCTGTCGCGGGCCGATGCCCAGGGCGCGGCGATCCGGGCCGTGAAGACCCTGCGCTACGACGGCCAGGAATACTTCTGGATCAACGACATGCAGCCCCGCATGGTCGCCCACCCGATGAAGCCGGACCTCGAGGGCAAGGACCTCTCCGGGGTGCAGGATCCCACCGGCAAGTACCTGTTCCGGGACTTCGTCGACCTCGCCAACAAGCAGGGTCAGGGCTTCGTCGACTATTCCTGGCCCAAGGCCGGGTCCGAGGCGCCGGTCCCGAAACGCTCCTCCGTGCGCGGCTTCGCGCCCTGGGGCTGGGTGATCGGCACCGGCATCTATGCCGACGACACCGCCGCGATCCTGTGGAGCGCGGCTTGGCGTGCGGCCGAGACCACCCGCCGGAGCAAGGCGACTGTGCGGGCGCTCGCCGACGGCACCGAGCGGATCGGCAACGTGGTCGCCCTCATCTCGGGCATCGCCGCGCAGACCAACCTGCTGGCCTTGAACGACACCATCGAGGCGGCCCGCGCCGGCGAGGCAGGGCGCGGCTTCGCGGTGGTCGCGAGCGAGGTGAAGGCCGCTTGAGCGACGCGAAGATCGGGTTCCCAAAGGGCTCGGCCCTTTGGCGGGGCAGGGGGCGGAGCCCCGATGGATACTAAACCAGGGCTCCGCCCTGGACCCGCAAAAGGTCTCGACCTTTTGAAACCTGGACTTTCAGGCCTCGGCCGCCAGGAAATCCGCCACGACCTTGGAAAATTCCGGAGTGCGCAGGTAGCCGTAGGATTTGTGCCGGTTCTCGGTGCCGTCCGGCCGGCGGTAGGCGTTGATCACTGGCACGTCCCGGATCCGCACCCCTGCGGCGTTCGGCGGGTAGACCTCGGCCAGGTCGTCGCCCACCGTGGCGATGTCCTGGCGGTCCATCAGGTTGGTCCAGGCCGTGACGGCTTCCGGCACGCACAGGTCGCCGTGCTCGGCTTTCAGCCTCAGCTTCAGTTCGGCGAGCCCCAGCGGGGAGCCGAGGGTGACCAGGGTGCAGCGGGGCAGGGGGGTGCCGTCCCGCTCGGCGGCCCGGAGCACGTCGTAGGCGATCAGACCACCCATCGAATGCGCGGCGATCAGCACGGCGCGATCCGCCGCCTCGGCCAGGGTCTCGCGCAGGCGCGCGCGGGCGGCATCGCGGAACGCGGCGTCCGCGTGATAGCCCCAGAGGTCGTCGAGGCGGTATTCCAGGATCAGGCCGTCGACCGGGGTGAGCCCGGTGGCCTCCTCGAGATGCGCGAGGCCGCGATAGATCCGGTCGGTGAGGGTCGGCGCGGCGCGATCGGGATCGTCCGCCGGGGACGGGAACGGGCCGGTGCCGGGATCGGTGCTGTAGGGTTCGCGGTTGAGCCCGCCGGCCAGCGGTTCCGGGTAACGCAGATCCGCCCAGTAGACGAAACTGAACGGCACCTCGGGCGCCGAGCCTCCGAGATTGCGGGCGAAGCCCTCCAGGATCGCCGCCCGCCACCAGGCCGCCTTCTCATCCCGGGGCGGCTTGTTGGCGAGCCCGTGGATGCCGATGAGTGTCGTCCGGCCCAGTGCCCGCCCCTCCCGGATCGGCGATGCGTCCGCGCGGGCGAGATAGCGCCGACTGCGCGGCAGGCACTGCGGCGAATTCTTCACCCGCCGCGGTCAGTCGAACAGGCTGGAGACGCTGGATTCCGTGGCGGTTCGGCCGATCGCCTCGCCCAGCAGCGGCGCGATGGTCGCCACCCGGATGTTGCGGGCGAGCTTGACGGCCTGGGTCGGCTGGATCGAATCGGTGATCACCAGCTCCTTCATCCGCGAGGCGGCGATGCGCGAGACCGCGCCCCCCGAGAGCACGCCGTGGGTGATGTAGGCGGAGACGTCCTTGGCGCCGGCCTTGAGCAGCGCCTCGGCGGCGTTGACCAGGGTGCCGCCGGAATCCACGATGTCGTCCACCAGGATGCAGGAGCGGCCCTCGACCTCGCCGATGATGTTCATCACCTCGGATTCGCCCGGCCGCTCGCGGCGCTTGTCGACGATGGCGAGCGGGCAGTCGATCCGCTTGGCGATGGCGCGGGCGCGCACGACGCCGCCGACATCGGGGGAGACCACCATGCGGTCGGCGCTCGGCAGCCGCTCCTTGATGTCGCGCACCATCACGGGGGCGGCGAACAGGTTGTCGGTGGGGATGTCGAAGAAGCCCTGGATCTGTCCGGCATGGAGGTCGAGGGTCAGGACGCGGTCGGCCCCGGCCTCGGTGATCAGGTTCGCCACCAGCTTGGCCGAGATCGGGGTCCGGCCCGAGGTGCGCCGGTCCTGCCGTGCGTAGCCGAAATAAGGGATCACCGCCGTGATGCGCCGGGCCGAGGACCGACGCGCGGCGTCGATCATGATCAGCAATTCCATCAGGTGGTCGTTGGCCGGGAACGAGGTCGACTGGACGATGAACACGTCCTCGCCGCGCACGTTCTCCTGGAGCTCGACGAAGATCTCCATGTCGGCGAAGCGCCGGACCATGCACTTGGCCAGCGGCAATTCGAGATAGGCGGCAATCGCCTCGGCCAAGGGCCGGCTCGCGTTGCCGGCGATAATCTTGATCGAGGATTTCATGACGTCCGCCCACTCGCGGCCGAGCTTCGCGCCGCGCTCCGAATACCGGCCCCGCGCGGGCCGGATGGATCTGATGACGGGCGAGGCTCTTAGCAGCGGGCCGAAGGTGTCACAATGCCTTCACGCGCGCACCGCACAGGCGCGCGCCCGGAACGGCAGGTTCTTGCCGGCCTCAGGCGACCGGCGGCTCCAGCAGCCGGTGCAGGTGGACCACGAAATAGCGGGTCTGCGCGCTGTCGACGGTGGCCTGCGCCTTGGCCCGCCAGGCGGCCTGTGCGGACGCGTAGTCCGGGAAGATGCCGACGATGTCGAGGCCCTTGATGTCCCGGAACCGGACGCCGTCGAGGTCCTGCAACTCACCACCGAAGACCAGGTGGAGCTTCTGGTCGCTATCGATCGCCGTCGCCATGACCTCTCCTCACGTCCCGCCGCGGCGCCCCGGATGTCCGGCGCCGGCGATTCCATCGCGGGCTTCATCGTCGGTTTCGCGGCCGGCCGCAACCGCGTGCGCGCAGCACGGGCGCGGCGACGGCGCGGGTACGACACCGCCCGGTCCGCGTGCTAGATTGGCCGGCCGATCCGCCGGTCCGGCGCCCGTTTCCCGCACGGCGAATCCGCAGAGCCGGATTTCCCCGTGCCGCATCTTGCCCGAGGGGCGGCCGATGACACGCATGCCACTTCGCGTCGCCGTTCTCGCCCTCGGCCTCTGCGCCGCGCCCGCGCTGGGCCAGCCGACCGCCAAGGCGCCGGCCCGCCCCGGCCCCGACAAGGCCTCCGGCCCGGACCGGAAGGCCCCCGGGCAGGTGATCGGCTGCCCGTCCCTGGCCAATTACCGGATGCTGCTGCACGACGGCGCCGCCGCGGCGGCCGCCCTGCTGGCCGATCCCAAGGCGGACCATCTCGGCTGCACCCTGGTGACCCGCAGCGAGATCACCGGCCTGGTCGACCGGGTGACGCTGGGCGACCGGAGCTACGAATGCGCCGGTCTCCCAACGACCACGGCCTGTCACTGGATGGAGGCCGGGGCGGCCGCGCGGCCCGCCCCGGCGGGCGCCGCCAAGCGCTGAGGACCGCGCAGCGCGCCTTGGGTCTGAACTCGACCAGCTTGGCCGTTTGACGGGCTGCTTTGGGTGGATTTCGGTCGGTCCGCTTTCGGATGGTAGTCAGCAACCGCAGACACTGTTGTCGCGCCCGTGCACAACCCTTAGCGGACTTCTTAAACCCTAATGCAAAGTCACTTGTGCGCGCTCGCCCGGCGAACAGCTTGATATACGACTGTTGAATGGTCGCTACGTTTTACAATCACAAATCATCCTTCCTGCGTGGCGGCGAGTAGCCGCAGATATACAAGATCAAAAATGTCCATTTTAGTGCTATCTGAATCAATAATCGACTACGTAGATCGCGACTCATACGCAAATTTGGGGGTCAAGCTGATGTTCAAAGCCTTGATATTTGCCTGCGCTTTGGCCACCGGCATAGGCCAGCACAGTATAGCCCTCGCCGGGCAACCGGGATCTGACTGGATGCCGGTAGAAAAGGTCAAGGAAAAGCTCATGTCATCGGGATATACATCGATTATCAGAATTGACGCCGACGATGGTCACTGGGACGGCGAGGGCATCAAGAATGGCAAATTAACGGAATTTGATCTCGATCCAAAAACTGGCGAAGTCCTTGGAGAAACAGAGAAGTAGGCGCACGAAGAACGCCTGTCCGCTCAACGCCCGCTATCAACCTGTCACCGAGGTTGCCGGAGCACCGACGAATGGCCGCTTGTGGGAAGCGCCCATGCCGAACTAGGCGCCTGGGTTGGGTCAGGGATTTCCGAGTTGGGTAGGCTTCAGCCGGTCTGCGCAAGAGCAGGGCCGCATCGAAGTTATAATCGCTGGCCGCCCACACCCCTATTTGGCCTTTAATGATGCCCAAACAACCTTAAATATCATTCATAAAATTCAGCATAGATGTGCGGTAACTCCGAACGAAATCATTTGTCCAAATACAATCAATACTGATGCAGATCTTCCGGCGCCTGCAGCTAACGCGAACATTGCCCATATTAACCATTCGTTTGAGCGGAATATCAACTGATGAATTGAGTTACATGCCCTATGCAGGGATCACGTAGCTACATCAACGACTGTTTGGTAGACAGACTACGAATGGCTGCTTCTGAGGCGCTCTCAGGGTAAACGGCACGGCTGCGATGGATCGCAAGCAGCTCCTCAAATGCTCGCGTTGATGGCGTTCAAACCCCAAGACGGTCTCAGCGCAGATGGCCGCTGGCGCGCAGGTCCCGCTCCACCGCCTCGTGGACGGCCTGCAGCGGGTTGTCGTTGAGCGCGGCCGGCGGAAGCAGCGGCGTCATGGGGCCGGGGCGCGGATCGTGGTCGAGCCGGATCACCGGCTCCGCGCGGGCGGGGCGCGACGGCCAGCGGGCGGCCAGCCTGCGCAGGGCCGCCTGTGCGCCGGACGGGAGGAACGGAAGCAACGTGTCGATCATGGCGAACGGGTCTGGGCGGTTCGACGCGGCAGCGCCCGGCGCATCGAGCGGGTCCCGGGGAAACGGGCCGGGCGATCGGCCGTTCCGCCCCGGCGCCGGGCGGGATTTTCGCCGATGATCGGCCGACGGATCATCGGCGCCTCCGGCCGAGGCGCGCTAGGTCGGGGAAAAAATCCGGGTCGGTCAGCGCGGCCGCCAACACCGCGAGCAGGCCGAGATGTAGGCCAGCCGCCGCGATCGGGAGGCTCTGGAGGGACCAGAGCCCGATCGCACCCGCGGCCATGAGCGGCGGCGCGACGACGTAGATCGGCGTGCGCCACGGACCGGCCGGCCGGGCGAGACGCCAGACGCAGCCGGCGAAGGCCGCAAGCGCGAACCCGCCCTTCATCAGCGCCATGAAGCGGATCACCCGCACCAGATCGGGATCGACGGCGGTGCCGGGGGGCCGCGCCGCGGCAATACCGGCCCCCAGGATCGCCGCGGCCGTCAGCAGGCAGAGCACCCCGCGGGCGGGGCGTGATCGGCCGGGCGCGCGGTCCGCGGCGGCCGGCAGGCCGAGACGTGCCAGACCCTGCATGGACGATCTCCCGGGGGAACGCGGCGCGGCGGGCGATCCCGTTCGGGATCGGCTTCCCGGCCCGGGCGAGCCCGCAGCGCAGATATTTCGCTTAGAAGTCGTACAACCGCCTGGGATTCTCGACAAGGATCCTGTCACGGGTGGCGCGCTCGGGCACCCAGGTGGCGAGCAGGTCGAGCAGGCGGCCGTCATCGATAGCCTGCGCGGGCGCGAGATCCGTGGGCTTGCGGCCCGGCTTCGGCGTGCTGTCCGGGTGCGGCCAGTCGCTGCCCCAGACCAGCCGCTCCGGGTTCGCCGCCACCAGGGCCCGGGCGAGCGGCGCCACGTCGGGATAGTCGGGCGCTTGAGTCGAGGCGCGATAGGCGCCCGACAGCTTCACCCAGGCCTGGCCGCCGCGCACGAGGTCGAGGACCGCGCCGAAGCCCGGCTGGTCGGGGCCGAGGGCCGCCTGCGCGCCCGCGAAGTGGTCGAACACCACCGGCACCGGCAGGGCGGCCAGCTGCGGCTTCAGCGGACCGATCACCGACAGGCGGGCATAGACCTGGAGGTGCCAGGGCCGCGGCCCGATCTGCTGGACGGCGCTCTCCAGCGCCTTGGCCGAGGCTGCCGGATCGAACACGCCGGCCTGCTCCAGGTTGACCCGGATGCCGCGGATGCCGGCCAGGGCCAGCGCGTCGAGCTCGGCCGGGCCGGTCCCGGGGCCGATCACCGCAACGCCGCGGGCGCGCTGGGGGCCGAGCAGGCGCATTCCGTCGAGGGTGGCCGCGTTGTCGGTGCCGTAGACGCTGGGCGTCACGATCACCACCCGATCGAGCTTGAGCGCGTGCTGGAGGGCGAGCAGACGCTCGGGCGGATCCACCGGCGGGGTGTAGCCGCGCCCCGCCCAGAAGGGAAACCGGGCCGGATCGGGAATGACGTGGACGTGGCAGTCGCACGCCCCCGGTGGGACCGCGAACGAGACCGGACTCCTGACGGTCGGCGCGGTGGTCTGTTCCGCTGCCAGGACCGCCCGGTCGGTCAGGGCGAAGCCGTTGGCAAGGGCCAGGGCGAGCGTTTGCCGGCGTGACAGCATGGCGGGTCTCCTCCGGATCGGCGGGCGAACTTCTGCGAGCGCCTCAAACCGGATCGGACCACTCGGGCGCGACGCGCGCAAGCCGGCCCGGTGTCAACGCGCCCTGCGACGCGCCGGCATCAGCCGTGTCCCTTCTCCGCGATGGTGATGCGCGCTCGGACGTGGCGGACGTGACATCCGCTGTCTGTGCAATCGGGGGCGGAGCGGAGGATTGTGGATCGTCGGCCGGAGCGAGCCGGCCACCGCGCCGGTCGGCAGCGGGGTATGGCGGAAGCGGATGGGAATCGAACCCACCGTACGCTGTTGGCGTACCACTGGTTTTGAAGACCAGGGGGG
The DNA here is from genome assembly GCF_022829565.1 of Methylobacterium sp. J-001. Lineage (NCBI taxonomy): Bacteria > Pseudomonadati > Pseudomonadota > Alphaproteobacteria > Hyphomicrobiales > Methylobacteriaceae > Methylobacterium > Methylobacterium sp. J-001. The sequence goes on along the minus strand of NZ_JAKSYN010000060.1, from coordinate 32,264 downwards.
CCACCAGACCCCGTTCGCCTCCACCACCGGGGGTACGAGGCCCTGACCGAGGGGTCAAGGGATGAGGATCGTCGTCACCGTCGCGACGGCTCGAAAACCAGTCTCGTCCGACCGAAGTTTGGCCGACGATGCGCTGATCTGAAGCACCCGCCTTGAGGGCCGTGCCGAAATCCTAGCGCCCGCGCTCCGAAGCGTCGCGCCGATCCTGCCGATGGGTGAACCAGGAGACGAAGCCCGCAGCCGCCGCGGGCATCAGCGGGGTTATGACGGCTACAGGTCGACGTGACGAAGGCTACGATCGGCGCGAAGCAGCCCACCGCCGAAGCGGCGACGGCCGCACCCGTGACCAACGTCGCCGTAATCTTGATGCGCCCGTCCTTGCGGCCTCGTTTACGTCCGAACCTATGCGACGCGATTGCCAACCCGCGGCATCTTAAGGCTGAGCTTGCAGGGCAGCCCCCCTGGTTCGCGGTGCCGGTAACGAACAATCATCCGGAGCCGCTTGAGCGGAAGCCCCGCTCACGCTGAGCCGGCACAAGACACCGGCGCCGAATGGATCACCGGCCGCCCCTCCGGCGCCGCGACTCGTATTAATTCCGCCACACTGTTGTGGCCCTGCACCAGTCATGCCGTTTCTGCGACGCTCATCGCCTGTCGAAGGCCCTGCGCCGGATCCCGAAGGGGCTGCAAAGCCGCCTGCCGAGACGGCAAGCGCGGGGGCGGCCCAGGCGAGCGCGGACGCCAACCCGGAAGCCCCGCAGGACGTCCCTCAGGACGCATCCCCGTCGGAAACGCCTCCGGAGCCCAGCACGCCGCTCGCGGACTCGCTGAAACCCGGGCCGCGCGGGCCGGGCTGGATCGGCGCCGCCGTGGTGGTCACCGCGCTGATCTCGGCGCTCGCGACCTTCCTGATCCTGGCCGGGGTGATCCGAGTGACGCCGACGCCGGCCTACGGCGTGACGCTGCTTGGCATCAACGCCGCCCTGGTGCTCGGCCTCGCCTTCGTGATCGCCTGGGAGGCGCGGGTCTTCCTGCATGCCCGCAAGGCCAACGCGGCGGTGGCCCGGCTGCACTCGCGCATCGTCGGCCTGTTCTCGCTGATCGCGATCCTGCCCACCGTGCTGCTGGCCGTGGTGGCATCGGTGACCATCGACCGGGGCCTGTCGCTCGGCTTCACCGACCGGGTCCGCGACGTGGTGCTCAAATCCGTCGAGGTGGCCGACGCCTACCAGGAGAACCAGTGCCAGTCGCTCGCCCGCGAGATCCGCATCCTGGTGGACGACCTCACCCGGGCGCGCCCGAACTTCGACCGGGACCGGGCCTGGTTCGAGAACTTCCTGACCACGCGGGCGACCAATCTCGGGCTGCCGGTGGCGCAGATCATGCGCGGGCCGACCGACGTGGTCGCCCGGGCCAAGATCGACGTGCTCAAGCAGGTGCGCCTGCCCTCGGCGGCGGCCTTCGAGGAGGCGGCGACCTCGACCGACCCGATCTGCCTGCTGCCCTCCGAGGGCCGGGTCTTCGCCGCGCTCCTGCGGATGCCGGCCTATGACGACGCCGTGCTGATGGTGCAGCGGGAGGTCAGCCAGCTCGCCATCGACTTCCCCGGCGTGTCGCGGGCGGCGGCGGCCGAGTACCTGACCTACGATTCGCTCCGGCGCTCGATCCAGATCACCTTCGCGTCGGTGTTCCTGCTGATCGCCCTGATCGCGCTCTTGTCGGCGGTGTGGTTCGGGATGAACTTCGCCAACCGGTTCGTGGCGCCGATCCGTCGGCTGATCAACGCCGCCGACCAGGTCGCGGCCGGCAATTTCTACGCCCAGGTCCCGACCAAGAAGACCAGCGGCGACCTGGCCCATCTCGGCGAGGCGTTCAACAAGATGACGCAGGAGCTGCGCCGCCAGCATACCGGGCTGATCGCCGCCAACGACCTGATCGACACCCGCCGCCGGTTCACGGAGGCCGTGCTGTCGGGAGTCTCGCCCGGGGTGATCGGCCTCGACGCGGCGGGCTTCGTCACCATCGCCAACCCGGCCGCCGAGCGGATGCTCGACGTGGAGAGCAACGCCCTGATCGGCCAGCCGCTGGCCCGGGCGGTGCCGGAACTCGCCCCGGTGCTCGCCGAGAGCGAGAGCCGCCCGCGCGCCCTCCAGCAGCAGCAGCTCCAGCTCACCCGCTCCCGCGGCGAGCGCACCGTGACCGTGCGGGTCACGAGCGAGCAGGCGCAAGCGGCCTCCCGCGGCTCGGTGGTGACCCTTGACGACATCACCGACCTCGTCCAGGCGCAGCGCAGCTCCGCCTGGGGCGACGTCGCCCGCCGCATAGCCCACGAGATCAAGAACCCCCTGACCCCGATCCAGCTCTCGGCCGAGCGCATCCGGCGCAAGTACGGCAAGGTCATCACCGCCGACAAGGAGGTGTTCGACCAGTGCACGGCCACGATCGTGCGCCAGGTGGACGAGATCAAGCGCATGGTCGACGAGTTCTCGGCTTTCGCGCGGATGCCCAAACCGGCCATCGCGCCCAACGACCTCACCGAGATCGCCAAGCAGAATTTGTTCATGATGCGCGTGGCGCACCCGGACATCGACTTCGCGTTCTCGGCGCAAGGCGGCGCGGGCAGCGCGGAGAAGATCGTGGCGGCCTTCGACATCCGGCTGCTCAGCCAGGTGATCACCAACATCTTGAAGAACGCCGTCGAGGCGGTGGCCGAGGTGCCGCCGGCCGAGCTCGGCAAGGGCAAGATCGCCCTGAGCCTGGCGGTCGAGGACGGCTTCGCGGTGATCACGGTGACCGACAACGGCAAGGGTTTTCCGGTCGAGGGGCGCCAGCGGCTGCTCGAGCCCTACATGACCACACGCGAAGGTGGCACGGGGCTGGGGCTTGCTATCGTCAGCAAGGTGCTTGAGGAGCACGGCGGCGGGATCGCGTTGAACGACAACCCCGCCGGCCGGGGCGGGCAGGTTCAGATGCGGGTCCCGCGCGAGCACGGGCCCGAGCCGTCCGGCCCCGAGACCCGTTCCACCCCGACAGAGGAGAAGGGCGCCGCACCGACGGCCCCCCGGACCGCGGAGATGCACGCATGAGCGCCGATATCCTGATTGTCGACGACGAGGCCGACATCCGCGACCTCGTGGCGGGCATCCTCGACGACGAGGGCCACCGCTGCCGCACGGCCGGCGGCTCCGACGAGGCGCTCGCCGCCATCGAGGCGCGCCGGCCCCACCTGGTGTTCCTGGACATCTGGCTGCAGGGCTCGCGCCTCGACGGCCTGCAGGTGCTCGACCTGATCAAGGCGGCTAATCCCGACCTGCCGGTGGTGATGATCTCCGGCCACGGCAACATCGAGACCGCGGTCTCGGCCATCAAGGCGGGGGCCTACGACTTCATCGAGAAGCCGTTCAAGGCCGACCGGCTGATCCTGGTGGCCGAGCGGGCGCTGGAAGCCTCCCGGCTCCGGCGCGAGGTCCGCGACCTGACGGCGCGCTCGGGCAATCCCAACCGCATCGTCGGCGGCTCGCTCGCGATCAACCAGCTGCGCCAGACCATCGACCGGGTCGCGCCGACCAACGCCCGGGTGATGATCACCGGGGCGCTCGGCTCCGGCAAGGAACTCGCCGCGCGCAGCCTGCACAAGGCCTCGGCGCGATCGAACGGGCCGTTCGTGCTGCTCAACGCGGCCGCGATCCTGCCCGAGACGATGGAGTCGGAGCTGTTCGGGGTCGAGGGCGAATCCGGCCGGCGGGTCGGCGCCCTGGAGGAGGCCCATGGCGGCACCCTCTACCTCGACGAGGTTGCCGACATGCCCCGCGAGACCCAGAACCGGATTCTGCGCGTCCTCGTCGACCAGAACTTCCAGCGGGTCGGCGGCACGACGCGGGTCCACGTGGATGTCCGGATCATCTCCTCGTCCTCCCGGGATCTCCAAGAGGAAATCGCCGCGGGCCGCTTCCGCGAGGACCTGTTCCACCGGCTCTCGGTGGTGCCGATCCGGGTGCCGGCCCTGTCCGAGCGCCGGGAGGACGTGCCCGAGCTGATCCAGTTCTTCATGGACAACATCTCGTCCCAGACCGGCCTGCCCAAGCGCGTGATCGCCGAGGACGCGATGGCGGTGCTCCAGTCGCACAATTGGCCGGGCAACGTCCGCCAGCTCAAGAACAACGTCGAGCGGCTGATGATCCTGACCCAGGCCGACCCCGAGCAGGAGGTCACCTCCGAGATGCTGCCCTCCGAGATCGGCGCCCTGGTGCCGACCACCCCGGGGGGCGCGGGCGGGGAGAAGCTGATGAGCCTGGCTTTGCGCGAGGCCCGCGAGATCTTCGAACGCGAGTATCTCGTGGCGCAGATCGCACGGTTCTCGGGCAACATCTCGCGCACGGCCGAGTTCATCGGCATGGAACGCTCGGCGCTCCACCGCAAGCTGAAGTCCCTGGGCATCGGTCCGTAGGGATTCGGAAGGGGTTTCGGCTGCAGGAAGCCGGCCTCTGGGCGGCGGAGCACCGTGAGACTGGCGCCGATCCGTCACGGATCAGCCGGAACGAGCCTTGCTTGCCCCGGGGTTTTCACCCCGTCATGGTGTAGACTCGAGCCGGGCGGGATGATCGGACAATCCCGCACGTGACGACCCACCGTTGCGTATACCCAACCCGGGCCTTTCGCGCCGGGACAACAAGAAGGCAAAGAAGATGGCGGGCGAACGCGCACAGAACCTTCAGGACACGTTCCTCAATCATGTCCGCAAGAACAAGATCCCGCTGACCATCTTCCTCGTCAACGGCGTCAAGCTGCAGGGCGTGGTCACGTGGTTCGACAATTTCTGCGTGCTGCTGCGCCGGGACGGGCACTCGCAGCTCGTCTACAAGCACGCGATCTCGACAATCATGCCGGGCCACCCGGTCCAGCTGTTCGAGCCGGACGAGACCGCCGAGAAGGCGTGAGAGGCTCGCGGAATCGCGACGGCAAGAGGGCGTAGGCCGCATGCCGCGATCCGGCAGACGGGGCACGCCCGAGTGCCGCCCGGTCCGCCCCCCCCGGCCCGGTCCCGCAGGATAGCGGGATCGTCGCGTGGGTGCGCGCGCACAGCGGCGATGCCGTTATGCCCCTGCTAAGCCTGTGCCGCCTCCCGAACAGGCGGACAGGCCGCTGGCGCTGCGGACAGCTTCGCTCCGCCCGCGCCGGCAGGAACGCTGCCTGAGCCTCTGGCTCCTTTACAGAACCATTCCTCCCGGGCGGCACAACGTCTCTGGCAGCGTGGCCGGCGCACGGCCGGTCTGTGCCCGACACCCCGGGGGCTGCGGGACGGCCGAGCGCCAGAGCGGTTTCGCAGCTGAACCCCGCGATCGCGCACGGACCTACGCGGACGAAGCGTTGGACTGCCACCGCAGGTCCGCCCGGACGCGCGGGAACGACATCCCATCGGCCATATCAATTTTATGCACAAAATATTTTGCAAATAATTCGCTAAATCAAATTCTCGATCGAACAGATTGCAAAGTTTAATTTTTATCTCCTCGGCTCGATTGCTAATTACATAATTTGTCAGACATATCATCGCGCCGTTGTCAGCCCCATCGGCACGAAAATATAGTTCGACCGCGACCACCGTCGTTGCATAGAAAAAGAAAAATAGCGCGCATCCACTTTCGAGAGGCAGACCATCACTCTTCGCTCAAGGTCACGCCATGACCTGAGATCAACAAATTTTACTGAAGTGTGCGCGGAGCTCTGCCGTTATGACCTTCGGCTTGCTGCGCGACAGTCGAAGCATTGCTTCGCGGAGTCGGAATGGAGGGGATCTGAACCCAAACCGGCATTGAATCATAAGTCGACAACAAACAAACAAAAATAACAAACACAATTGGGGGGAACATGAGCTGTTTCATGACGAAAGTCGTAACGACTGTTTTCATCTATCAATCGACGCTCCGTCCCGGCTTTGCGGCCGGCGAATATCCACCCTACGACGGATATCTGCTCGCGTATTTCACCGGCAACAGCGCGTCTCAGGAAAAATCTCATTTGCCTACAGCCTGGATGGGCGGCGTTTCAATAAGTTGAACAACGGCAATCCTGTCATCAACGGAGACCTGACCGAGTCTGGCGGCTTGCGGAATCCCTATATCACCCGCAATCAGGACGGAAACTTCTACATCACCGCGACCGATATGCGGAGCAGCAAGGGGCGGGGCAGCAATCGTAGCATCGTCCTGATGCAGTCGTCCGACCTCATCCATTGGAAATCTTCGAACATCAATTTCGAGACACAGTTCCCCGGAATGTTCTCCGGTGTCCATGCGATCTGAGCGCCACAGGTGGCCTACAATCCCCTGACCGAGCAGAACATGGTCTATCTGACGATCGGCACGGACGCCCCCTACAAACCGTATTACGCCCACGCCAATCGTGACTTCACGGGATTGGTCGAGAAGCCGAGGCAACTCTTCTATGCCCGCGACGGCGTGGGCTACATCAATTCCGACATCACCGAGCAGGATGGCAAATACCATCTCTTGATGAAGGCGGAGACGAGACTTCAGGGCAGCACAGCCCAGCTCAGGGTCATCAAGCACGCGGTATCCGATCACCTGACCTGGGGATACCTCATACCGTCCAAGGGCAATGTGCAGAAGACCACCGAAGCTGTCGAAGGCCCGCAAGCCTTCAGGCTGAACGACGGCAGCGGCTACATCATCATATACGACAAGTACATGCATGACTGGAAGAGAGGAACCTTCGATCTGGTCAAGACGACGGATTTCAAGACCTTCACCCCCGTCCAGAACGCCGACATCAACACTCTTTCCCCGCGGCACGGCGGCGTCGTTTCCCTCACCTCCGACGAACTGCATCGCGTCCTCGACAAAGACACCAGCATCACCGTTCAGGACGCCGCGAAAGCCTCGTCCTCGACATCCCCGTCCCTGGCCTCCGGCACGACGGTCGCCGCATCCCCGGCCTCCGACGCCGGGGTCAGCCGGAAGGATCTCGGCACGCTCAAGGCCGACAACAGCTGGGCGTCGGAGATCTGGGCGCTCTCGGGCGACGGCAGCGTCGCGGTCGGCGATGCCTACACGGACGCCAACGGTGTCAACATGCGTGCCGCCGCATGGTCGGGGACCGACCTGTCGGTCAAGCGGGATCTCGGCACGCTGAGGTCCGACAACACCGGGGCGGCCAAGGCCTACGCCATCTCCAAAGACGGAAGCGTCATCGGCGGCATCGCCGAGAACGCCGACGAGACCCTGCACGCGACCCTCTGGTCGGGCACGAACTGGGCGACCAAGACCGATCTCGGCACCCTGCCGACCGACAAGTCGGGCACGTCCGGCATCTATGCGCTGTCCAGCGACGGCGCCGTCGCGGCCGGCGAATCGAGCGTCGATTCCGGGACGACCCACGCCGCCATCTGGTCGGGCCGGAGCTGGATCACGAAGACCGATCTCGGCACCCTGAGGTCGGACAATTCCGGGACCTCGTGGGCCTACGCGCTCTCATCCGACGGGTCCGTGGTCGGAGGCTATTCTGCGACCGACAGAAAGGTGGACGTCTACCCCCACGCCACGCTCTGGTCCGGGGCGAACTGGGCCATCAAGACGGATCTGGGGACGCTGCGGACGGACAACCGGGGGACCTCGGTCGTCCGGGCGCTGTCGGCGGACGGCACGGTCGCGGCGGGCAGCAGCAGCACGGATTCCGGCTACACGCATGCGGCCCTGTGGTCGGGATCGGGCTGGTCCGACAAGCGCGATCTCGGCACCCTCCGGTCCGACAACAGCGGGACGTCCTGGGTGCGGGCCCTGTCGGCCGACGGCCGGATCGCCGCCGGTTACTCGGAAACGGATTCGGGCGATCCCCATGCCGTCCTGTGGAAGATCACGTATCCGACCCCGGCGGCCGTCACCCAGACCGCGACGCTGACATCCACGCTCCAAAGTCAAACCCCGCCCTCGCCGACTCAGCGTTCGGTGCCGGCCTCCGCGATACAGAGCCCGTCCGCAGCCGCCACAGGCCGGAACGCGACATCGACACAAGCCGCACAGAGCCCGGCCGCGGCAACCCAGCCCGCGACGCCGACATCGACGGCTCAGAGCCCGACCACCCAAGCGGCCCAGAATGCGACCCCAGCTCAAGCGTCTTTCCAGGCCGCGCCATCGACGACACAAGCCACCGCGCAAGCGATGAACGCCAATCCCGCCACACCCGCAGCCGCGTCAGAGGTCCAAGCCCAGATCGTCGACGTGACCAACACCCGGCGGACGATCGCGCGTCTGCGGTACGAGACCTTTTCCGCTCTGGAGCTGCAGCGGCAATCGCTCACCTACCTGCAGCAGAACTTCGTCGTGCCCAAGGGTCAGATCGGCTGGGGCGCCAGCACCGGATTCGTCGCCGACGGCAGGAACACGGATACGCTGTCCACCTTGCCCCTGGGTTACGGCCTGACCGACACCCTGACGGTCGGAGGCACCCTCAGCTACGCACCCTACCGAGCCCTGCCGTCGCCGGCCTTCAACGACAACCGGAGTTCCTTCGGGGCCGGTGCCTTCCTGAACTGCCATCAGCCCTACGCCGGCGGTGGGGTGTTCGTGCGCTCCGCCTTCGCCTTCAGCCGCTATCACGCCGACATCCACCGCGGGCAGTTGTCCGGCACCGAGGCGGGCATCGGCGGCGCGCAGATCGCCGGGGTGGCGGGGGCGATCGAAGTCGGCCAGGACCTTCCCCTGTTCTCGGATCTGGTGGTGGGCTGGCATGGCGGCGTCCGGATCAGCCGCGTCACCCGCCAGGGCTACACGGAAGCCAATGTCAGCTTCCCCATCCAGTATGGCGACGTGGCCTATCGGAGCACCTTCGCCTATGCCGGCGTGGATGTTGCGGTGCCGCTGACCCCGGATCTGCAATGGGTCTCCGGCATCGAGATCGAGCGGGCGGTGCGCAAGCCGACGATGACCTCCACGGCCCACGCGGACGACATCGGCGATTTCCAATATGGCGCTGTCCTGACTCAGGCGCGGGGCGAGGCCAAGACCGGCCTGAAGTACAAGCTGGGCAACAATCTCACGGTCTCTGCGATCGCCTCCGCGAGATCGACGGCTTTGGGCACCACCGCCGTCGGCGGGATGCTCAGCTTCGGCGGAACGCTCTGAACACGGTGCGCCCGGCGTAAGGCCGAGGCATCGGGCCGAGCGGGCCCCGATGTCGAGGCGACCGCCGGGCGTGCCCGCGCTGCCGTCATGGATATCTGCCGCCCCGCCAGTCCGGCATCTTGGCTGACGTCGCCCGCATCCCCATTCTGACGAATCCGACTTCTCGAACGAAGCCGCCGGGCCTCCGGCGGCGTTAAAGGTTGCATGAGCGAGACGCTGACGTCCGGCGAGGCCCGGCTCCAGGCACAGGCCGCGCCCGAGGGCGAGATCGCCGCGGCGACCCACACCTTGGTGATCGGGCCCTATCTGGCGCGCGGCGCTCCCGGACCCGGGGGGCCGGGCCACGGGCCTGTTCAGCCGACCCGCTCGGTGGAGGCGCGCCTCGACGAGGCCACCGGCCTCGCCGCCGCGATCGAGCTCGACGTGGTTGAGAGCCTCGCCATCAGCCTGCCGCGGATCCGCCCCTCCACCTATCTCGGCAAGGGCCGGGTCGAGGAGATCGCAGGGCTCATCCGCGCCCGCGAGATCGGCCTGGTGGTGATGGATTGCGCCCTCTCGCCGGTGCAGCAGCGCAACCTCGAGAAGGAATGGGGCGCCAAGGTCATCGACCGCACCGGCCTGATCCTGGAGATCTTCGGTCGGCGCGCCTCGACCCGGGAGGGCACGCTCCAGGTCGAGCACGCGCACCTCGCCTACCAGAAGTCGCGGCTGGTCCGGTCCTGGACCCACCTGGAGCGGCAGCGCGGCGGCTTCGGCTTCCTGGGCGGCCCCGGCGAGACCCAGATCGAGGCCGACCGGCGCATGATCCAGGAGCGCATGACCCGGATCGAGCGCGACCTCGACGCGGTGGTGCGGACCCGCGGCCTGCACCGGCAGAGCCGGGCCCGGGTGCCGTACCCGATCGTCGCCCTGGTGGGCTACACCAATGCCGGAAAGTCCAGCCTATTCAACACCCTGACCCGGGCCGAGGTCACCGCCAAGGACATGCTGTTCGCCACCCTCGACCCGACCGCCCGGGCGACCAAGCTGCCGCATGGCGAGAATGTGATCCTCTCGGACACAGTGGGCTTCATCTCCGACCTGCCGACCGCCCTGATCGCCGCGTTCCGGGCGACCCTGGAGGACGCGATCGAGGCCGACGTGCTCCTGCATGTGCGCGACGTCAGCCATGTCGACTCCGAGGCCCAGGCCGAGGATGTCGGCGACGTGCTGCGCGAGCTCGGCATCGAGACCACGGCCGAGCGGATCATCGAGGTCTGGAACAAGGCCGACCTCCTGGATGACGACGAGCGCACCCGGCTGATGAACCTCAGCGGCCAGGCCAAGGCCCGCAACGACCGCGACAGCGACGCGCCGGTGCTGGTCTCGGCGCTGACCGGGGAGGGGCTCGCTGCGCTCACCGCCCGGATCGAGGCACGGATCGGCCGCCACCGGGCGAGCTTCGCGGTGTCGCTGCCCCCCGAGGACGGGGCCGCGCTCAACTGGCTCTACGAGAACGCCGAGATCCTAGACCGGCGCGCGGAGGCCGACGGCACCCTGCACCTGGCGATCCGGATCGCCCCCGAAAAGGAGCCGCGCTTCCTCAATCGCTTCAGCGCGGCCCGGCGCCTCGATCGGAGCGCGTGATGGCCTCGGGCGGCGCCCGGACACCGCCGCTCCCCGCCTCCCGGACCGCCGGGAGTCGCGCCGTGTGCAAGGCGGAGGCGGGCCAGGACGACCCCGCCGTGCTGCGCGCCATGCAGGCGGGTGGCGGTCTGCGCCTGCTCGGGCTGCGGATCGTGATCGTGCTGGTGCTGCTGATGGCGGCCCAGGCCTATGACGGCTCGCTGCACGCCCTCAGCCACTGGTTCATCCTCGGCCTCTACGGCGTCGGCACGGTCTGGTTCGGCCTGGGGGAGCGGGGCGGCGGCCCGGTGGCGGCCGTCTACAGCTGGGCCGGGACCCTGCTCAATGCCGGGCTCGCCGTCTACGTGATCATCGAGCACATGCTGGCCGGCGGCGGGGCCGGTCTCGGCGCCGACGCGGTGAGCCGCCTGCCGGCCTTCCTGCTCCTGCTCCAGACCGGCCTGAGCATGCGGGTGGCCCAGACCCTGCTGTTCTGCGCGGTGGTGACGGCCTGCTGGACCGCGGCGTTCCTGGTCGGGCTGGCCTGGCCGGAGCTGTTCCCGGGGCCGGATTCTTTCCCGACCGCGCAGATCACCGGGCTCGCCACCTTCGTGGCGGCCGGCCTCCTGGTGATCGACGGCATGACCCGGCTGCGGGAGGCGGTGACCCGGGCGCTGCGCATGGAGCACGAGCGCGCCCAGCTCGCCCGGTTCGTGCCCGACACGGTCGCCCTCGACCTCGCCGCCGAGGATGCCGACGGCGCCATGGGCATCCACCGGCGCCACGCCTGCCTGATGGTGCTCGACATCCGCGGCTTCTCGCGGCTGAGCCGGGAGCACCCGCCCGAGGCGATGGTGACGGCCCTGCTGGCCGTCCGGGCCGCCGCCCAGGCCGCGGTGGCGGAGCAGGGCGGCCTGGTGGACAAGTATGTCGGCGACGCGGTGCTGGTGCAGTTCGTGGTCGGCCGCCCTCGCGCCCAGGCCCGGGCGGCGCTCACCTGCGCCCTGTCGATCCACGACCGGATCGCCACCCTCAACGCGGCGCGGGCCGGGGAGGGGCTGTTCACCCTGCGGGTGGTGGTCGCCCTGCATGCGGGCGACCTCCTGGTCGGGGTGTTCGACGACGGGGTGCGGGCCGAATACACCGTGCTCGGCCCCGCGATGAACGCCCTGTCGCGCCTGGAGGCTCGGGCCAAGGCGGCCGAGATCGAGATCGGCGCCTCGGGGGAGTTTCTGGATCTGCTCGGGGGGCCGCTGCCGCCCCGCATCCAGGCGGTTCCAGTGCCGGACGCCAACGCCGCCCAGCCGGCCCTGTTCGCGATCGTGGAGACGTCGGCCGCCTGAAGGGCGGGATTCTCCCGGAACATGCGCGGAACCGGTTCGTTCGGTCGGAGCGGCGCAGGGTCGCGGAAAGTCCTATCCCCCCATGAACAAGATCCTCCTCGGCGCGACGCTCGCCCTCGGCCTCGTCCTCGGCGCGGCCAGTCCCAGCCTCGCCGCCCCGGGCGACGGCCTCGACCGGAACGCCGCCGCCACCGGCAACAGCAACTTCGGCGGCATGCACCGCGGCGCCCGGATGTCCTCCCGGGGCGTGATGAGGAGCCGCCATCACATGATGCGCCGGCACCATCGCCACCCCATGATGCGCCGCCATTATCGCTGAGTTTTTGGGGATCCCGTGCCTGCGCGACCCGCGTGCAGGCACGGGGCCGGGCGGCTGGGGCCCGCAGGTGTCGGGCGCGACAGCTGGAGCATTGCCCCGGTTCCGGTATTCAGGACGATGCGCTAGGGAGAATCCAGATTCGGCGCGCCCAAGTCAGGCGTGATGCGAGGGAGGATCCATGCCGGGGTTGGGACGGGTCGGGCGGTTCGCCCTGGGATGCCTTGCCCTCGCGCTCGGCACGGCCGCGCAGGCTCAAGAGAAGCCGGTCCCGCCCCTGGTCTTCACCGGCATCCCAGACCAGGACGAGAGCCGCCTCGTCGAGCGCTTCGGCAAGGTCGCAACGTATCTCGAAGGCAAGCTCGGCGTGCCGGTGCGCTACATCCCGGTGAAGAGTTACCCGGCGGCGGTCACCGCCTTCACCAACGGTCAGGTGCAGCTCGCCTGGTTCGGCGGCTTTACCGGGGTCCAGGCGCGCCGGGCCGTGCCGGGCTCCCAGGCGATCGCGCAGGGGGCCGAGGACGCGGCGTTCAAGACCTACCTGATCGCCCATGCCGGGGCCGGGCTGGAGCCGACCAAGGACTTCCCCAAAGCGATCGCAGGCAAGACCTTCACGTTCGGCGCCCGGGCCTCGACCTCGGGGCGTCTGATGCCGGAATACTTCATCCGCCAGGCCTTCCCGGGCAAGAATCCGGAACAGGTGTTTTCCCGGGTCGGGTTCTCGGGCGACCACAGCCGCACGATCCAGCTGGTCCAGTCCGGCGCCTTCGCGGTCGGCGCCGTCGACTACGCGGTCTGGGACCTCGACACGAAGGCCGGCAAGGTCGACCCGAAGGCCGTCTCGGTGATCTGGGAGAGCCCGACCTTCCCGGACTATCAATGGACCGTGCGCGGCGACGTGGACCGGACCTACGGCGCCGGCTTCACCGAGAAGCTCAAGGGCGCCCTCGTCGGCATCACCGACCCGGCGATCCTGGAGCCGTTCGGGCGCTCGAAGTTCATCCCGGTGACCAACGCCGCCTACGAGCCCCTGGTCGAGGTCGGCCGCTCTACCGGCCTGCTGGACTGAGACGGTGGCGGCCGAGGCCCAGGCGAAGATCGTCCCGGAGATCGTCCCGGAGATCGTCCTGGAGAACGCCGCGGCCTCCTATGGCGGCCACCCGGTCCTGTCGGGCATCGACCTGACCGTGCGGGCCGGCGAGCGGGTCGCCCTGATGGGCCGCTCGGGCGCCGGCAAATCGACCCTGATCGGGCTGATCCAGGCGCAGGCGCCCGAGCGGGTCGCGCTGGTGCCCCAGGCCGCGGCCCTGGTTCGGACGCTCTCGGTGTTCCACAACGTCTATATGGGCCGGCTCGACCGGCGCTCGACCGTGCACAACTTGCGCACCCTGGTCAGCCCGGCGAAAGCCGATATCGCCGCCGTGGAACGCATCCTCGACCGGGTCGGCTTGGCAGAAAAACTCTGGGCGAAGGCCGGCGCACTGTCCGGCGGCCAGCAGCAGCGCGTCTCGGTGGCCCGGGCCCTCTATAACGGCCGCCCGATCCTGGTGGGCGACGAGCCGGTCTCGGCGCTGGACCGACAGCAGGGCGCCCGGATCCTCACCGAGATGGCGCAGAGCCACGAGACCCTGATCCTGGCGCTCCACGACGTGACGCTGGCGCTCGCCCACACCGACCGGATCGTGGTGCTGGAGGCCGGCCGGATCGCCCTCGACGCGCCAGCTCAAAGCCTCGATCCGGCACGGCTGAGCCCCTATTACGAGGCCGCGTGATGCGGCTCGCCCGCCCGCGGCCCGGCTACGCGGCGGTGAGCCGCTGGTTCCTGGCAGCCGCGCTGGCCGGCCTGCTCGTCGCGGACCTGCACGTCACCACCCTGCACCCGTTCGCCGACCTCGCGCGCCTGCTCGAGGGCCTGGTCCGGCCGGACTTCCTGTCGGTCGAGGGCTGGAGCGTCGTCTACACGGTGGCCTTCGCGGTGCTGGGCGTCGGGCTCGGGGCCGGGAGCGGCCTGCTGCTGGCGATCCCCTTCGCCCGCTCCCGCACAATCCGGCTCGCCTGCGCGAGCCTGCGCGCCGTGCACGAGCTGTTCTGGGCGCTGCTGCTGATGCAGGTGTTCGGGCTCTCGGCCACCACCGGCGTGCTCGCCATCGCGCTGCCCTACGCGGGCATCTGCGCCAAGGTCTATGCCGAGATCATCGAGGAGGCCGACCTTACCGCGCTCCGGGTGCTGCCCATGGGCACGCGCACGGTCTCGGCCTTCCTGTATGCCCGCCTGCCCGAGGTCGCCGGGCGGATGCGCGACTACACCCTCTACCGGCTCGAATGCGGCCTGCGCTCCAGCCTGGTCCTCGGCTTCATCGGCCTGCCGACCATGGGGTTCTATCTCGAATCCGCCTTCCGCCAGGGCCGCTACGCCGAGGCCGGGGCGCTGCTCCTGGTGTTCTACGCGCTGATCGGCACCCGCCGGCTCTGGATCCGCGGCTGGACCGTGCCGCTCCTGCTCATCGCCGCGCCGCTGGCCCTGCCCCCGGCGATCGGCAACGCCGCGGTCGGGGCGAGCCTCGCGCGCTTCCTCGGCCACGACATCGTGCCGGCGCCCCTGCGCGGCGCGGCGCTGGCCGATCCCGAGACCTGGACGCGGCTCTGGTCGTGGCTGCGCCCGATCCTCACGGACCAGATCCTGCCGGGCACGATCCAGACCCTGATCCTGGCGCAGATCGCCCTGGCGGCGACCGCACTGGGGGCGCTGGTCCTGTTCCCGCTCACCGCGCGGCGCTTCGCCGGGCCCGTCGGACGGCCGCTCGGCCGCGTGCTCCTCGTGGTGGTGCGCTCGACCCCGGAATACATGCTGGCTTACGTCTGCCTGCAGCTGCTGGGCCCCTCGATGCTGCCGGCGATCCTCGCGCTGGCACTGCACAATGCCGGGATCGTCGCCTACCTGATGGGCCGGCACGCCGACGCGATCCCCTACCGACCGGACGCGCCAAGGGGCCTGAACCTGTACGCCTACGAGACGGTGCCGCGCCTCTACGGCCAGTTCCTGGCCTACCTGCTCTACCGCTGGGAGCTGATCCTGCGCGAGAGCGCGATCTTCGGCATCCTCGGCGTCACGACGCTGGGCTTCTACGTCGACGCCGCGATCTCGGAGCTGCGCCTCGACGTGGCCGTGGTGCTGATCGCCGCCACCGCCTCGGTGACGGTGGCGGTGGACGCCCTCTCCCGGAGCCTGCGCCGGTCCCTGCGCATCGACACGCTGCCGACCCGCCTGTCCGGGCCGGCGCCCGTGGCGGGGTGAGGCCCACTTCCAGGGCTCTGCCCTGGACCCGCAAAAGGGCGTAGCCCTTTTGAATCCATGACTTACAACGCGACGTTCGCGTACAGCCTCAAGACCGGCGAGGTGGAAGCCTCACCACTTGTAGCTCACGCTCGCCAGAACCCGCCGCGCCTCGCCGTAGAAGCAGGAATTGAACGCCTGACAGGATGAGACGAAGCGCCGGTCGCCGATATTCGTCGCGTTCACCTGCAGGCGCCAGCGCTCCCAGTCGTAATGGACCTGCGCGTCGAACAGCACGTAGTCCGGCACCCGGTACAGGTTGGCCACGTCGGCGAAGGAGCGCCCGACATAGCGCACGCCGCCACCGAAGCCGAAGCCGCGCAGGTCACCCGTCGGGATGGTGTAGTCGACGAACACGTTGGCGAAGTTCTCCGGGATGTTGACCGGGACCTTGCCGATCAGGTCCGGGCCGCCCCGCTCGTTGGTCAGCCCGTAGATCGTGTACGAGGCCGAGATGTTGAGACCGTCGAACAGGCTCGCGACCAGCTGCGCCTCGAAGCCCGTGGACCGCACCTCGCCGAGCTGGGCGTTGAACAGCGGGTTGGCGGGATTGGCGGTGAGCACGTTCTGGCGGTGGATGTCGAAGCCCGCCAAGGTGACGAAGTAGCCCTGGCCGGGGGGCTCGAATTTGACGCCGCCCTCGACCTGCTTGCCGGTCTCGGGCTTGAAGGTCTGGTTGTCGATGCCGGTGCCGATCAGCGGCTGGAACGAGGTCGAGAGGCTGACATAGGGGGCGAGACCGTTGTCGAAATTGTAGATCAGCGCCGTGCGGTAGGTGGTGCCGTTGTCGCTGCGGCCGTTGCTGCCCACGCCGTTGTTGAGCTTGTCGACCACCCGGTTATCCGCGAAATCCTGGCGGCCGCCGACCAGCAGGGTGAGGCGGTCGGTGACCTTGATCTGGTCCTGCAGGTAGAGGCCGAGCTGCTTGAACGCGTTGGAATTGATGAGGTAGGGCGACGGCGTCCCGGTGGGCAGGCCGTAGGCCGGAGCCAGAATGTTCAGGTCGCTCGCCGGAAACAGCGACGCCTGATTGTCGCTCAGGCGGTAATCCTTGTAGTCCAGGCCCATCAGCAGGTCGTGACGGAAGTATCCGTCGAAGAACCGCGCCTCGGCCTGGTTGTCGACCTGGAACAGGTTGACCTTGGCACTGTCCCGGAACTGGTAGCGGGCGAGCAGCGTCTGGGCCGGATTGCTGTAGCCGAGCTGGCCGATATCGGAATTCTGGAAGCTCTTGAGGAACGAGTAGCGCAGGTTCTGCCGGAAGGTCCACGTCTCGTCGAAGTCGTGCTCGAACTCGTAGCCGAGGAAGGCCTGGTCGCGCTGGAACGTGTTGAATCCGGCATCGCCGACATTGAGCGAGCGCGGGATGCGCAACCCGGAGGCGTTGGGCCGCACGGTCCCGAGATAGGGCAGGAAGTTCGACGTCACCGCGGTGTTGTCGTGCTGGAAGCTCGACAGGAAAGTGAAGCGCGTCGCCCCGTCCGGCTTATAAGTGACGGCCGGCGCGATGTAGAAGCTGTCGTCCGGCGCGCCGTCGACCTGGGTTCCGCCCTGGCGGCCGTAGCCGGTCAGCCGGTAGAACCAGTGGCCTTCCTGGTCGGCCGGGCCGCCGAAGTCGAAGGCGGCGTATTTCTGGCCGAACGAGCCGCCGCCGACCTCGGCGTAGCCGAACGGGTCGAGGGTCGGGCGCTTGGTCACCTGGTTGACGATGCCGCCGGGGCTGCCGGCCCCGAACAGGACCGCCGCGGGACCGCGCAGCACCTCGATGCGCTCGAGCCCGAACGTGTTGGTCTTGAAGTAGCCGAAGCCGTAATTCAGCTGCTGCAGCCCGTCCCGGTAGATGCCGTAGTCGCTCACCACGAAGCCGCGCAGGGTGAGGTAGTCGATGCGCGTATCCGCGCCGAACACGCCACCATAGGCGCCGGCAACGTACTGGGTCGCCTGGGTCAGGGTCTGGGCGTTCTGGGCGTCGAGTTGCTGGCGGCCGATCACGGTGATCGATTGCGGCGCCTCGATCAGCGGGGTGTTGGTCTTCGTCGCGGTATTCGAGCGCTTCGCCACGAAGCCGTCGATCGGGCCGGTCGGGCTCTCCACGCTGCGCGAGGCCGCGCTGGCCCGCGCCGCCTAGACCGGGCCGCCCCCGCGGCTCTCGACGCTGATCTCGTCGAGCTGCACGCTGCCTCCGGCGGGCGGGTTACTGATGCCGCGGCTCGGCGGCGTCGCGTCCTGGGCGAGCGCCGGCGCGGCCTGCGCCAGCACCGCGAGGGAGGCGCCGGCGAGCAGGGCACGCAGGGCGCCGGAACGGGGATGAACGACTCTCATCTGACTGGGTCCTGCACGACGCTCCGAACAGCCGCCCGCATGCGCCGGGATGGGTCCCGCCGGGGCTGCCACGTTCTTTAGAACTGTGATAAACTGCTGTTTTTATTCAGCTTTCTGCTACACGCAGTACGTGTAGCCAGGCTTGGCTGCAAGCCGGTCGCGCGCGGAAGGCGAGGGCTGTTGCGGTTACGACACGCAGCGTCAGGCGCGCGCCGTCGCGGCGGCACGGGAGCGGGCAGAGCGCGGTCACGCCGGTCGGCGGCGACCTGTGGACGCCGGGGGAAGAGCCGCCGCGACCCGTTCCGAGACGCTATTTCACGTGGGTCCCGAGCCAGCCGGCCACGGCATCCGCCACGGCGTCGCTGTTGGCCTCCAGCATCACCATGTGGCCGTTGCCGTGCAGGCCCCGGTCGGCGAGCCGGATCGCGTCGGGCTTGGCGCCGGCCTGGGTCAGGAAGGCGGCCGTGCAGGCGTCGTAGGTGGCGTGGAACGAAGCCTCGGCGGTCACGATGACGGCGGGCACCTTGGCGAGGTTCGGCAGGGTCCGGGCGGGCTCGGTCTGCAGCCAGCAGCGGATCTGGCCCTCCGGGGCCTTGGAATCGGCGCCCTTGGCCTGCTGCGCCACGACCAGATCCTCCGGCGCCTTGACCGGCGGGTCGAAGGTCAGCGGCATGCGGGTCAGCCCGTAGGCGCGGGCGCGGCCATCCCCGGAGCGCTCCCAGAAGTCCTTGCCGCCCCGGAACTGCACGTCGAAGAAGGGCGGTCCGTTCGGCTCGATGCTGACATGGGCCTTCACCAGGTCGGGTCTCGCATCCGAAGCCGCCCAGCCGAACAGGGCGCCCTGGCCGTGGGTGAGCAGGATCGCCGGGCCGATCTTCTCCAGGAGCGCCAGCAGGGCCGGATCGACGAGCTCCTCCGTCTGCTGGCCGTTGGCCAGGAACGGGACCTGGCTGGCGAAGAACTGGTCGAAGGCGGCATTGCCCTGCACGCCGGGGCCGCCCGGCCATTGGGTGTGGAGCTTCGCCTGCGGGAACAGGTCGTAGACCTCCGGCGCCGTGTAGGTCTTCTCGAGGCTTCGGGTGCCGAGCCGGTCGTAGGGGCCGTAGACCTCCGGGTTGGTGCCCGAGCGCCCGCGCCCGACCTGGTCGACCACGTAGACCTGGTAGCCCTTCTCGACGAAGTGCTGCACCCAGCCCGGCCGTCCGTCCGCGGTGGCAAGGTAGTTCACGCCGGTCTGGGCCAAGCCGTGCACCATCACCACCGGGTAGGGCTGGGTGATCCGGGCCGGCGTGCGCGACTGCACGAACATCTGCCCGACCATCACGGTCTTGTCGCCGAGCTTCTGATACCGGCCGCCAATGTAGAAATAGCCGGCCCGGGTGACCGGCTCTCGGGCAGCCTCTTGGGCAGGCTCCCGGGCAGGCTCCTGGGCCCGGGCCGGCGCCGCGCTCAGGAGCGCGCCCTGAACCGCCAGCAGCCCCCCCAGAACGCAGCCGGCGATGCCCGCCGAGATCCCCTTGCCGGCCATACGTCTCTCCCCGATGCACCCCGCATCGGGCCGGCTTATTGCGGGAAACGGTGCGTACGACCAGCACCTCCGGTTGATACCGGAGCCCGAACCTACGCGCATGCCAGGTCCATCACGGCAACGCTGGCGGAACCGAGGCCGCACGCCCACCTTCGGATCATCGCGGGCGCCCTGAACGGCGCCCCTCGCCCGGACAGCCCGCGGCGAGCCCTACGTCAAGGACGTCACGCCGTGGACCCCGCTACCGCCAAGATCCTGGTTTCCGCCGCCCTGGTCGCCTCGATCAGCCTGTTCAGCCTGGTGTCGATCCAGGCCTTCATCGCCCAGATCGCCGCCGACCTGCGCGCGGCCAAGGCCGTGCGCGTGCCGGTCCGGGCCGAGCCTCCGCAGGCCTGACCCGGCCGCTCGGGCGCCGGCTCACGCGCCGTCCTCGCGCGCCCGCTCGCGCAGGATGAACTTCTGGATCTTGCCGGTGGAGGTTTTCGGCAGGTCGCCGAAGATCACGTGGCGCGGCAGCTTGTAGGCGGCAAGCCGCCCCCGGCACCACTGGATCAGCTCGTCGGCACTCGGCGAGGCGCCCGGCTTCAGCTCGACGAAGGCGCAGGGCGTCTCGCCCCATTTCGCGTCCGGCTTGGCCACCACCGCGGCGGCCGACACCGCCGGATGCTTGAACAGCGCGTTCTCGACCTCGATCGACGAGATGTTCTCGCCCCCCGAGATGATGATGTCCTTCGACCGGTCCTTGAGCTGGATGTAGCCGTCCGGGTGCTTCACCCCGAGATCACCGGTGCGGAACCAGCCGCCCCGGAACGCGGCCTGCGTGGCCGCCGGGTTCTTGAGGTAGCCGCGCATCACCACGTTGCCGCGCATCATCACCTCGCCGATCGTCGTGCCGTCGGCGGGCACCGGCACCATCGTCTCCGGGTCGCGCACGTCCAGCGCCTCCAGCACCGGATAACGCACCCCCTGGCGCGCCTTCTTGGCCGCCCGCTGGTCGGCCGCCAGGGCGTCCCAATCGGCGTTCCAGGCATTGACCACCGCCGGGCCGTAGCTCTCGGTCAGGCCGTACAGGTGGGTCACGTCGAACCCGGCCTCCGACATCCCGGCCAGCACCGCCTCGGGCGGGGGCGCCGCCGCGGTGAAGAACGCCACCCGCCGGGGCAGGTCCCGCCGCTCGGCATCGGGGGCGTTGATCAGCAATTGCATCACGATCGGCGCGCCGCAGAGATGCGTGACCCCGTGCTCGGCCATCAGCCGGTAGAGCGCCTCCGCCCGGACCTGGCGCAGGCAGACATGGGTGCCGGCCACGATCGACAGGGTCCAGGGGAAGCACCAGCCGTTGCAGTGGAACATCGGCAGCGTCCAGAGATAGACCGGGTGCTGCCCGAGACCGCCGGTGATGACGTTGCCGAGCGCCAGCAGCGCCGCGCCCCGGTGGTGATAGACCACGCCCTTCGGATCGCCGGTGGTGCCCGAGGTGTAGTTCAGCGCGATCGCGTCCCACTCGTCGTCGGGCAGCTGCCAATCGTGCTCCGGGTCGCCGCCGGCCAGGAAGGCCTCGTAATCCGTGTCCCCGAGCCGGGCCCCCGGCCCGTCGTATTCCGGGTCGTCGACATCGATGACGAAGGGTTTCGGCTCCAGGCCCTCCAGGGCCGCCGCGGCGGTTTGCGCGAATTCCCGGTCGGTGATCAGCACCTTGGCCTCGCCGTGCTCCAGGCAGAAGCGGATCGCCGCGGCGTCGAGGCGGGTGTTGAGGGTGTTGAGCACCGCCCCGGTCATCGGGACACCGTAATGGCACTCGACCATCTCGGGGGTGTTGGCGAGGAAGGCCGCCACGGTGTCGCCGCGGCCGAGCCCGCGCCGCGCCAGTGCCGAGGCCAGCCGGCGGGCACGGGCGTAGAGGTCCCGGTAGGAGCGCCGCAGGGGCCCATGGATCACGGCCACCTGCTCGGGGAACACCCGCGCCGCCCGGTCGAGATAGAGCAGGGGCGTCAGCGGCTGGTGGTTGGCCGGCACGCGGTCGAGATCGCGGTCGTAGATCGTGTCGCGGGCCATCGGCGTCCTCCCGGCATTGTGTTGCCGGGACCGTAGCTTGCGGGTGCGGGCGCGATCAATCAGGCTCCGCCGCATGCTCAGTGCCGCGGCTCGTCCTCGGGTTCGGGCAGGAAGCGGGCGAGCTCGAAGCCGATCTCGATCATCAGGCGCTCGATCTGCTCGACCAGCGCCGGCCGCCTCAGGGCATGGGCGAGGTCGCGCAGGGCGATGACGTGCTCGGCCATCCGGTTCACGACGCGCTCGCTCTGCAGGAGGTTGGCCGTCTGCGCCTCGGTCCGGTCGATGGCGATGCCGCGGCCCTGCAGGGTGCGGCCCGTGGGATCGCGGTCGATCCGGCCGCGCATCAGCAGGGTGCGGATGCCGCTGCGGGTGTCGCGGGTGCGGAACTCCGCCTCCAGGGTGCCGCCGGTCTCGGACACCGCGTGCAGGTAGCTCTCGACCCGGATGCGATCCTCGGGATGAGTCCGGTCGAGGAATGCCGCGAGGGACACGCCGGTGGCGGCCGCCACCGGGTCGAGGCCGAGCAGCCCTGCCAGGGAGGCCGAGAGCGCCAGCCGATCGGCCCAGTGATCATGGACCCATGTGCCGACCACACCGGACGCATCGAGGACGGATTGCGGGATCGGGGCTTCGGCCATGCCATTCCTCGCCGGATCGTCGTACGCCATCAAACCTGAGGTTATCAAATCCATCGAGGCCTCGGCACCGGCAGACCAACGCTACGAAATCCTATAGCAGCTGAAAAGGCCGTTCAAAGAACAGACAGCATAAATATTAACCTGAAGTTCAGAACGCAAGTTGCGACCGTGCATCCCGGCCGGCTCGCCCGCCCCAGGGGACGGGAGCTTGCCTTAACGAGTCGTTAACCATGTCGCACGCAACGTGCCGCACGACATCCTTGGGTCACAGGATCGCGGCAGCCCGTGATCCCGCACCTGAGGTTGCCCGGCGCGGGCGCGGCAATCGGATTGCCCGCGCCCCGGCGGATGCGCAGGGCCTTCTGGAGGACGCCCAGGATGAAAGCGATCACCTTCGTTACGCAGAAGGGCGGCAGCGGCAAGAGCACGCTGTGCATCTCCCTGGCGGTCGCCGCCCGGGAGGCCGGCCACACGGTCTGCATCCTGGAGATGGACCGCCAGGCCACGATCTCGGACTGGCTCGACCACCGCACCGCCGACGGTCCCGAGGTCGCGCAGATCGACGCGACGCAGATCGACGCCGTGATGGAGCGCCTGCGCGAATCCGCCTACGATTTCGTGTTCATCGATACGCCGGGGGTCGATTCCACCGGCACGCTCTCGGCGATTCGCGCGGCCGATCTGTGCATCATCCCGTGCCGGCCGACGCCGGCCGACCTGCGGGCGTTCAAGCCGACGCTCGCCGCAGTCTACCGGCTGGAGAAGAAATTCGCCTTCGTGCTGAACCAGACCCCGCCCCGCTCCTACCGGGTCCGGGACGCGGCCGACGGGCTCGCCGTGCTCGGAATCCTGCCGGACGTGAACATCGTCGCCCGCACCGACCATCAGGACGCGATCGGCCTCGGCCAGGGCGTCACCGAGTTCAATCCCAAGGGCCAGGCCGCCGGGGAGGTCCGCCGCCTCTGGTCCTGGATCGAGCGCCGCACGCAGTCGCTGAGGACGGGCCAGCATGTCCAAGCCGCCTAAGCTCAGTCTCGCGGCGATCGTCGCCTCGGCGAACCCGCCGGATCGGCACGCGGCCCGGCCGCAGGGTGCCGAGATCGTGACGCTGGCGCTGGCGCCCCCGGCGGCGAAGCCGGCCGCCACGCTGAAGCAGCGCGCCCGGCAGATGTCGGTCTATCTGGAGCCGCCGGTCTACGACCAGCTCCGGGACCTCGCCTATGCCGAGCGGACCAAGATGCACGCCCTGATGCTGGAGGGCCTCGACCTGCTGTTCAAGCAGCGCGGCGCGCGCTCCATCGCGCAGCTGACCGAGACCCCGTCCCGCTGACCCGGGTTGCCCACAGGGCCGTGCCCTCGGGCGCGGCTCGGGGGCGGAGCCCGTCTGATACCCGGGCTCCGCCCCGGGCTTGCAAACCCGGACCCGCAAAAGGTCTCGGACCTCTCTGAAACCGGTTTTTTAGACAGATCAACGGCTTGATCGCCACGTCTCGTGCTTTGCGCGAGAAAAATGCGCTACGAACGGGCAGGGGATGAGCGCCGAAGCCGGGATCGTTCAGGCTTCGTTTACGCGATCCCTACAATTCTGGGTGGACCGGCTGAGCCCAGGGGCGCGGCCGGTGCCGGTTCGTTTACCGGCCATGGTTCCGCGTAGAGTTTGGTGATCCCCGACATGGTGCGCACGACCCTTCCCCGGCCTGCGCGCCTCGCCCTGCGGCTCCTGGCCGTCTCGGGCGTGGCCCTGGCCACGGCCAACTGCGCCACCACCCCCCAACAGCAGAAGCTCGCCGCCGGCAACGGCATCGACCCGAAATACGGGGTCAAGGCGAGCCCGCGCCTCTACAACGAGGGCGACGTGATCCCGAAGGGCGGCGGGCGCCGCTACACCGGCAAGCCCTACGTGGTGGCGGGCCAGACCTACGTGCCCAAGGAGGATCCGCGCGGCTACGTGCGGGAGGGCCTGGCCTCCTGGTACGGCTCGGCCTTCCACGGGCGCATGACCGCCAACGGCGAGGTGTTCGACCGCCACTCGATCGCCGCCGCCCACCCGACCCTGCCGCTGCCGAGCTACGCGCGGGTAACCAACCTCGACAACGGCTCCTCGATGATCGTGCGGGTCAACGACCGGGGCCCCTACCATGCCGGCCGCGTCATGGACGTCTCCGAGGAGGCGGCCGAGGCCCTGGGCTTCCACCGCAGGGGCACCGCGCGGGTGCGGGTCGAATATGCCGGCCGGGCCTCGGTCGCCGGAAGCGACGACCGCAAGCTGCTCGCCAGCCTGCGCACCGACGGGCAGCCGGCCGGCCGCTCGACCGTGATGATGGCCGATCTCGGCCCCTCCGAGGAGCCGGAGCGCTACGCCCGCTCGGCCCCCGAGCCCCTGGCCTTCAAGCCGGCCCCCGAGCGCGTGCAACCCGACGAGGCCCCGGCGCCGCGGCCCGCCCCGGTGCGTGCCCCGATCATGCTGGCTTCGGCCGCCATGCGGGTGCCGGCGGCCGTCCAGCCGACCGCCCAAAAGGTGCGGGATTTCCGGCCGGCGCCGGTCCAGGTCGCCGAGCAGAAGGGCGCCGAGCACAGGGGTGCGGGCGTGAAGGTTGCCGGCCTCAATCCGGCCTCCGGTCAGGGCCCGGCGCAGGCAAGCGGCCACGGCGCCGTTCCGAAGCCCGCCGCCGTCGCCCTTCGTGCGGCCCCCGGCCCGGGCCGGCCCGGCGCCCCCGCGAGATTCGCTGCGGCCGCGCCCGCCGCGCTGCCGCCTGCGTCCAAATCCGCCCTGGCGCATCTCGCCTCCGCGGCGGCACCGGCCAAGGTTCCCTCCGGGATCTCCGCCAAGGCCGCGGCCTCCACCAAGGCTCCGGCGCCGACCAAGGTCGCCACCGCCGCCAAGGGACCGGCCCAGGCGAAGGCCGGGGGCCCGACCAAGACGGCGTCGACCGGCGCCGGGCATGCACGCCTAGCCGGGATCTACTGAGGACGGCCCGGGCGCTCGCCGTTCCCGCAATGCGGCATTTCGCGTTCGATCCCGCATCGAAA
The DNA here is from genome assembly GCF_022829565.1 of Methylobacterium sp. J-001. Classification (NCBI taxonomy): domain Bacteria; kingdom Pseudomonadati; phylum Pseudomonadota; class Alphaproteobacteria; order Hyphomicrobiales; family Methylobacteriaceae; genus Methylobacterium; species Methylobacterium sp. J-001. Next base: position 6,953 of record NZ_JAKSYN010000060.1, on the reverse strand, counting down.
CCGTAATATGGTCACGCTTGTTATCCGGATACGGTTGGCGTTCTTCCAACCGGGCGGCGGGCGTGGGACGGAACGGTGATGCGCAGGACCCTTCTCACCCTTCTTGCGGCCGCCTGCGCGCTGGGGGCGGGCCTCGCCGGCGCGGCCGCCCAGAGCTTCCAGACGGCGGCCCCGCACGCGATCCTGATCGACGCAGATTCCGGCTCGGTGCTGTTCGAGAAGGCCGCCGACGAGCGGTTCTCCCCGGCCAGCATGGCCAAGCTGATGACCACCGACATCGTGTTCGAGGCGCTGAAATCCGGCCGCCTGTCGATGGACACCGAGTTCACCGTCACCGAGGACGCCTGGAAGCGGGGCGGGGCCGGGGGCGGCGGCTCGTCGATGTTCGCGCAGGTCAACAGCCGCATCAAGATGTCGGACCTGCTGCGCGGCCTGATCGTCCAGTCGGGCAACGACGCCGCGATCACCATCGCGGAGAACATGGCCGGCACCGAGGAGGCCTTCGCCGGGCTGATGAACCAGCGCGCCAAGGAGATCGGGTTGACGAACTCGACCTTCCGCAACGCCACCGGCTACGCGGCGCCCGATCAGAAGGTCACGGCCCGGGACATGGCCAAGCTCGCGATCCACCTGATCGAAACCTACCCGGACCTCTACAAGATCTTCTCCGAGAAGGAGTTCACCTGGAACAAGATCCGCCAGCAGAACCGCAACCCGCTCTTGGCCCTCGATATCGGCGCCGATGGTCTCAAGACCGGCTACCTCGAGGAATCCGGCTACGCCCTGACCGGCTCGGCGGTGCAGAACGGCCAGCGCCTGGTGCTCGTGGTCTCCGGCCTCAAGACCGCCCGGGACCGGGCCGCGGAATCGCGCAAGCTGATGGAATGGGGGTTCCGCGCCTTCGAGCCCCGGCAGATCTTCGCGACGGGCGAGACCGTGGCCGAGGCCTCGGTGTTCGGCGGCCAGGCCGGTTCCGTGCCCCTGGTCGCGAAGAAGCCGGTGCGGGTGCTGCTGCCCCGCGGCTCCACCGACCGGGTCAGCGCCAAGGTGGTCTATACCGGGCCGCTCGTCGCCCCCGTGGAGGAGGGCCGGCAGATCGGAACCCTTCGGATCCAGCGCGGCGACACCGTCGCCCTCGACCAGCCGCTCTTCGCCGGCGCGACGGTCGAGCCCGGCACCCTGTCGCAGCGGGCGATGGATGCGGCGCTGGAATTCGGCACCGGCCTCGTGCGCAAGGCCTTCGACCGGGTCGGCAAGAAGGACGCGAAATCCGGCGACCGAACGGCCGATCCGACGTGATGTTTCGCCCGTGATCGCGCCACGCGTCGAAGAGCCTGCGCCGGGAACCTTCATCACCTTCGAAGGCGGCGAGGGCGCCGGCAAGTCGACACAGATCGCCCGCCTGGCCGCGACCCTGCGGTCCCGGTCGGGCCGGGAGGTCTGCGTGACCCGCGAGCCCGGCGGCTCGCCCCGGGCCGAGGAGATCCGCGCGGCCCTGCTCGGCGGCGTCGCCAAGCCCTACGGCCCCTTCGCGGAGGCGCTGCTGTTCAGCGCGGCCCGGATCGACCATCTCGACCGGCTGATCCGTCCGGCCCTGCGCCGGGGCGAGATCGTGCTGTGCGACCGCTTCATCGACTCGACGCGGGCCTACCAGGGCGCCGCCGCCGGCCTCGATCCGGCCGTCGTCATCGCCCTGGAGCGGGTCGTGGTCGGCCCGACCCGGCCGGATCTCACCCTGATCCTCGACCTGCCCCCCGAGGCCGGGCTCGCCCGCGCGGCCGGGCGCGGCGCCGGGACGGGGCAGGGGGCCGACCGGTTCGAGGCCGAATCACTCGACTTTCACGCAAGGCTGCGCGACGCCTTCCTGGCGATCGCCCGCGCCGAGCCGGAGCGCTGCGCAGTGATCGACGCCGGCCGCGATCCTGATTCGGTCGAGGTTGCGATCCGCGCCCTTGTGGCGGCCCGGCTGTCGGGCCTGCTCCCGACGGAAAGAAGCCGCGGCGATGCCGCCTGAGATCCGCGCCATGAAACCGGCAGACCGCGCCGCCGACGACACCGAGCCCGGCGACCTCCCCGGCGTCCCGCGCCCGCGCGAGACCCGGGCGCTGGTCGGCCACGAGGCCGCGGCCGAGGCCTTCGGGGCCGGGATCGCGGCGGGGCGTCTGCACCATGCCTGGCTGATCGGCGGCGCCCCCGGCATCGGCAAGGCGACCCTCGCCTACAAGGTCGCCCGCCGGCTGCTCGCCTATCCCGAGGGCGGCGGGCCGGCCGGGCTCGATGTGCCGGACGACAACCCCGTCGCCGGCAAGGTTGCGGGCCTGTCGCACCCGAACCTCGTGGCCCTGCGCCGCCACCGCACCGCCGGCGCCAAGGCGCTGCCCACCAAGATCTCGGTGGACATGGTCCGCCGGGCGCTCGACCTCTTCGCCTCGACGGCCACTGATTCCGGCTGGCGGGTCTGCATCCTCGACAGCGCCGAGGACCTCAACGCCAACGCGGCCAACGCCCTGCTCAAGGTGCTGGAGGAGCCGCCGCCTCGCGCCCTGTTCCTGATTCTGGCCCACCAGCCCGGGCGGCTGCTGCCGACGATCCGCTCCCGCTGCCGGGTACTGATGCTGCGCCCGCTCGCGCCCGAGGCGGTGGCCCGGGTGGTGCGCGGGCTGCCCGAGCCGTTCCCGCAGCCCGAGGAGGCCGCCCTGGCCCGGGCGGTCGCCCAGTGCGAGGGGTCGGTCGCCCGGGCGCTGGCGATGCTCGATCCGGTCACGGCCGGCCTCGTGGCCGAGGTCGAGACCCTGCTGGCCCGGGCGCAGACGCCCGATTGGGGGCGGGTGCTCAAGCTCGCCGAGACCCTGGCCGGGCGCGACGCCGAGGCGCGGTTCGAGGCCGCGCAGGACGCGGTCCTGCGCTTCGTCTCGACCGAGCTCGACCGGCGCCGGGACGAGCCGCCGGCCCGCCTCGCCGCCCTGGTGGAGGTCGCCGAGCGGTTCGGCCGCGCCGCCCGGGAGGCGGCGATCTACAATCTCGACCGGCGGCCGGTGGTGCTGTCGTTGTTCGGGGATCTGGCCGAGGCGGTCTCGTAACCGCTGTGCCTTCCGGGACGGCCAGGGCTCCGCCCTGGACCCGCAACAGGTCTCGGACCTTTGGAATCCATGATCGTCCGCGCGGCAGCGGCGGTTGCGTCCCAGCCCCGGCCGCGCGACAACGCGAAAAACCTCTTGCGATCATTCGGAACACCACAGACGTGACGTCCAACGCCCCGGCGCATTCCAAGAAGACTTTCGGCCTCTCGACCGCGATCTCCTACCCCAACGGCGCGCCCCATATCGGCCACGCCTACGAGGTGATCGCCGCCGACGCCATCGCCCGCTTCCACCGGCTCGACGGCTACGACGTGCTGTTCTCCACCGGCACGGACGAGCACGGCCTCAAGATCCAGCAGGCGGCGACCCGGGCCGGCACCAGCCCGCGCGCCTATGTCGACGGCACCGCCGCCCGGTTCCAGGCGATGGCCGACCGGATGGATTGCGCCTACGACCGCTTCATCCGCACCACCGAGCCCGGCCACTACGCAGCCGCGCAGGAGATCTGGCGGCGGATGGAGGCCAACGGCGACATCTACCTGGACACGTATGCCGGCTGGTACTCGGTGCGCGACGAGGCCTATTACGACGCCGCCGAGACCCGCCTGCTGGAGGATGGCAGCCGCCGCAGCCTCGCCACCGACACGCCCGTGGTGTGGATGGAGGAGGAGAATTTCCTGTTCCGGCTTTCGGCCTACCAGGATCGGCTGCTGAAGCTCTACGAGGATCAGCCGGACTTCATCGGCCCGGAAACCCGAAGAAACGAAGTGGCGAGCTTCGTGCGCTCCGGCCTCAAGGACCTCTCGGTCAGCCGCACCAATTTCGACTGGGGCGTGCCGGTGCCGGGGCATCCGAACCACGTCATGTACGTGTGGGTTGACGCGCTGACCAACTACCTCACGGTCACGGGCTTCCCCGACGCGGAGAACCCCCGGAAAAAATTCTGGCCGATGGACCTGCATGTGATCGGCAAGGACATCGTCCGGTTCCACGCGGTCTACTGGCCCGCCTTCCTGATGTCGGCCGGGCTGCCCCTGCCCAAGCGCGTCTTCGGCCACGGCTTCCTGCTCTCCAAGGGCGAGAAGATGTCGAAATCGCTCGGCAACGTCCTCGACCCGTTCGAGCTCGCCGACACCTACGGGGTCGATCCGGTGCGCTACTTCGTGCTGCGCGAGGTGCCGTTCGGCGGCGACGGCAGCTACAGCCACGAGGCGATCATCGGCCGGATCAACGCCGATCTCGCCAACGACCTCGGCAACCTCGCCCAGCGCTCGCTCTCGATGGTCGCCAAGAACTGCGACGCCGCGGTGCCGGATCCCGGCGCCTTGCCCGCCTCCTTGGACGAGGCCGACCGCGCCCTCCTGGCGCTGGCCGACGCGCTGCCCGGCAAGGTCCGGGCGCTGATGGGCGATCTCGCGCTCCACAGCGTCCTGGCCGAGATCTGGGCGGTGGTGGCCGAGGCCAACCGCTACTTCGCCGGCCAGGAGCCCTGGAAGCTGCGCAAGTCCGACCCGGCCCGGATGAACGCCGTGCTCTACACGACGCTCGAAGCCCTGCGGGCCTTCGGCATCCTGGTCCAGCCCTTCGTGCCCACGGCGGCCTCCAGGCTCCTGGACCTGCTCGCCGTGCCGGCGGACCGGCGCATGCTCGCCGATGTGGGGGAGGGCGGTCGCCTGGTGCCCGGCACCGCCTTGCCCGCCCCGGCCCCGGTCTTCCCCCGGTTCGAGCGGCCCGAAACGCCGGCCGCCTGACAGCGATCCGAGACACGATGCTGATCGACAGCCACTGCCATCTGGATTTCCCGGATTTTGCCGCCGACCTGCCGGGGGTGATCGCCCGCGCCCGGGACGCGGGCGTCACCGGCATGCTCACCATCTCGACCCGGGTCGCCCGGGCCGAGACCTACCGGGCGATCGCCGAGGCCCATCCCGAGATCTGGTTCACCATCGGCACCCATCCGGACGGGGCCGGCGAGGAGCCGGATGTGCCCGCCGAGACGATCGCGGGGATCGCAAAGGCGCATCCCCGCTGCGTCGGGATCGGCGAGGCGGGACTCGACTACCACTACCCCGACGGCGCCCCCGAGGCCGTGCAGGAGCAGGTGCTGCGCGCCCATATCGAGGCGGCGCGCCTCGCCGGCCTGCCCCTGGTCATCCATGCCCGGGACGCCGACGACCACATGGAGCGGGTGCTCACCGACGAGATGGGCAAAAAACCGTTCCGGGCGGTGCTGCACTGCTTCTCGTCGGGCCAGCGCCTCGCCGAGGCCGGGCTCGAGCTGGGGCTCTCGATCTCGTTCTCCGGGATCGTCACCTTCCGGCGCTCGCACGCGCTGCGCGACATCGCCCGGCGCGTGCCCCTCGACCGGATCCTGGTGGAGACCGACGCGCCGTTCCTCGCCCCCGAGCCGCATCGCGGCCGGACCAACGAGCCGGCCTACATGGCCGACACCGCCCGGTCGCTGGCCGAGACCCTGGGATTGTCCGCCGAGGACTTCGCCCGGATCACCACGGCGAACTTTTTCGCCTTGTTCGACAAGGCCAAACCCAGGGACGCGGCATGACCGATCCGGGCGCCGCGCCGGCGAGCCTGACCCTGCGCATCCTCGGCTGCGGCTCGTCCGGCGGGGTGCCGCGGGTCGCCAGCGGATGGGGCGCGTGCAATCCGGAGGATCCGCGCAACCGGCGGCGGCGCTGCTCGATCCTGGTCGAGCGCGTATCCGGGGGAGGGCGGACCACCCTGCTGGTCGATACCTCGCCCGACCTGCGCGAGCAGCTCATCGATGCAGGCGTCCAGCGCCTCGACGCCGTGCTCTACACCCACGCCCATGCCGACCACACCCACGGCATCGACGATCTGCGTCCCCTGGTGATCACCATGCGCGGGCGCATCCCGGTCTATGCCGACACGCTCACCCGATCCCTGCTGACCACGCGATTCGGCTATTGCTTCGAGACGCCCCCCGGCAGCGCCTATCCGCCGATCTTGGACCTGCGCGATCTCCCCGCTGCGCTGAGCCTCGACGGGTCGGGTGGCCCGATCACGGTGGAATCGCTCCCGGTGGAGCACGGGACGGAGGCGGCTCTGGGCTTCCGGTTCGGCAAGGCCGCCTACATGCCGGATGTCAGCCTGATTCCGGAGGCGAGTCTGGCTCGGCTCTACGGTCTCGATCTCCTGATCATCGACGCTCTGCGGGACACGCCGCACCCGACGCATTTCTCCGTCTCGGATGCGTTGGCGCTGCTCGACGCGGTGAAGCCTCGGCGGGCGGTGCTCACCAACCTCCACACCGATCTCGACTACGCCGCCCTGGCCGCGCGCCTGCCGGAGAACGTGGTGCCGGCCTATGACGGGCTGACCCTCCGCCTCGACGTCTGAGGCCCGACCCGGAGGAGGGGGGCGAATCGGACGTCACACCCCTGTCGTCGCCGGAGTCCAAGAAAATCGGCTCCGCTCCGAAACAACCCTGTTGACGACCCGGGTTGATGTGCGTATACCCCTGTTCATCGGCGCCGGCCGCGGAAGTGGACCGGGCGCTGAGGCATCTTCTGACAGGATCGGCGATTGACCGGCGGGGTTGCCGGGCGATAGCCTGTTGTCGTCGTATCCTGGCTTCGGACTCGGTTTGTCTTCGGCGGGTTCGGCGGCGGGGTCGACAGTGGGAGCGGCGGGCTCTAGTCGCTCTCCACCGCGGAGGCTGCCGACTGGATGGTCTCGCCGGTATCTCGGTTCTCCCAGTCGGGCAAGCGGGTGAACGGGGTGTTGGCCCGGATCGTAGTTCTGCTGCTGGCGGGCCCGTCATCGGTTCGCCTGGGTCTTTGACTATGTGTGATTGTAGGAAGGGCGACACTGACGGAGTTTGTCCTTGCGGGG